>NZ_JBVPQK010000289.1:0-3354 GCF_058197115.1 Bifidobacterium sp. POST2/T3 (B1) | reverse complement strand
TCCCTCCCGGCCCTCCTAAACTTGACGGCACAACCTGAAATCGGCGGATATGGCCTAGGGCCGAGCGACCGCCACCCAGATGGGAGCGATCCTTTATGAAAGCACTGAAGACAAAAGACCTGGTCAACGTCGGCATTTTTACGGCCCTCTACTTCGTCAGCATGGCGGTGGGCAACTTCATCACCGTCTTCCTGGCGGGCCTGGTCATGCCTGGCCTGTCCTCCCTCTTCATCCCCGCTGTGGTGGGGCTGGTCTCCGGCCCGGTCTACATGCTGATGATCCGCCGGGTGCCCAGGTTCGGGGCCATCACCATCGTCGGCGTCATCATGGGCCTCTTCCTACTGGTCTTCGGTCACTTCGCCCTCTCCTTCATCCCCTACGCCTTCTGCGGCCTGCTGGCCGATCTGGTTCAGTCCTCCCTCAGGGAGAGCCGTCCCAACCTGGCCCGGTACCTGAGCTACGTCATCCTCACCTTCGGCTGCACCGGCCCCGTCCTACCCCTCTGGTTCATGAAGGACGCCTATGTGGCCAGCCTGGTCCGCCGCGGCAAGAGCCAGGAGTACATCAACGGGGTCTTCGCGCCCATCACCGGAGCCACTTTCCTGGTCTGCATCCTGGCCACCCTGGTCGGCGCCCTGCTCGGGGCATGGATAGGCGCCCGGATCGTCGACCGGCATTTCAACCGGATACCCGCCAAGCAATGAGGCCCATCTCCATCTACACCAGATTCCTGCTGGTCATCTTCGCCAACGCCCTGATTTTCGTCACTCTGCCCACCCCGCTGGTCCTGGCCATCAACATCTACTTCTGCAGCTTCCAGGTCATCGTGGGCAGGGTCAAGAAGGGCCAGGCCTGGCTTCTGGTCTGTCTGGTCTTCGCCCTGGGCGCCTCCCTGGCCATGGTCTTCCCCGAGAATCTGCCGGGGCATTACCTGCTCTTCCTCTTCGTCGGCGTGGGCAGGATCCTCCCCCTGGTGCTGGTTGCGGCCTTCATGATGGGCACCACCAAGGTCTCGGAGCTGGTCTACCTGCTGCGCAAGATCCACGCCCCCCAGTGGCTGGTCATCCCCGTCAGCGTGCTCTTCCGCTTCTTCCCGACCGTCAGGCACGACTATGCCCAGATCAGGCGGGCCATGAAATTCAGGGGGATCGCGGTCACCACCGGCGACATGGTCCGGCATCCGATGCGAACCATGGAGTACATCTACGTCCCCCTGCTCAACAACGCCACCAATGTGGCCTCCGACCTGACCTCGGCCGCCCTGACTAGGGGGATCGGCGACCCCGGGCCCAAGACCTCCATCCAACGGATTGCCTTCACCGGACTGGATGCGCTCATGTGCGCCCTGGGTCTGGTCCTTATGGGATGTGGAGCCTATGTTGCAATGTTCCAGGCTTAGCTTCACCTACGAGGGCGCCAGCAGGCCTTCCCTCGAAGAGGTCTCCTGCCGGATGGACCGAGGCCGACTGACCGTGGTCACCGGACCGAGCGGATGCGGCAAGACCACCCTTTCCAGGGTCATCAACGGCCTGATTCCCGAGCTCTACGAGGGCAAGCTGGAGGGAGAGTGCCTGATCGGGGACGAGCCCACCACGGCCCGGCCCATCTACCGGCTTTCGGAACAGGTAGGGTCGGTCTTCCAGAACCCCAAGACCCAGTTCTTCACCACCGACGTCCGCAGCGAACTGGCCTTCCCCCTGGAGAACACCGGGGTCCAGCCGGAGGCCATCCGTGAGCGTATAGATCAGGTGGCCGACCTCTTCGGCATTACCCCACTCATGGACCGGGACATCTTTTCCCTTTCCGGGGGCGAGAAACAGATGATCGCCATCGCCTCCTCCTGCATGATGGACCCGCAAATCCTGGTTTTGGACGAGCCCTCCGGCAACCTGGACGTCGAAGCGGTGGCCAGCCTGGCGCAGATCCTGGGCCGCTTGAAGGACCGGGGCCTGACCATGGTCCTGATCGAGCACCGCCTCTACTATCTGGACGGCCTTGCCGACGACTTTCTGGTCATGAAGGACGGCAGACTGGCGGAGCACCTGACTCCGGCCGCCATGAGGGGGCTGGATGGCCCAAGTCGCCAGGCCATGGGGCTGCGGGCCCTGAATCTGGACGCGACCGAGAATGCGAGCGCACCTGCCAGAGTCACTACCGAAAAGACCCCTGACCTGCTACGGGTCAGGAACCTGACCTATGCCTACCACCACGACCAGGCTCCTGCCCTGGATGTGGACGACCTGACCCTATCCAGCGAGGACATCACCGGTATCATCGGCCGCAACGGAGCCGGCAAAAGCACCTTCGCCTCGGTCCTGACCGGTCTGCTCAAGCCTGGCGACAGGTCGGAAATCAGCCTGAACGGAGCCAAGCAGACCGCCAGGGAGCGCGTTGAGGACTCCTATATGGTCTTCCAGGATGTCAACTACCAGCTCTTCAGCGAGACCGTGGAGGGCGAGATGCTCCTTGGGGCCAGGCGGACCGACCTCTTCAAGGAGGTGGCGCGAAAGCTGGACCTGGATCGGCTCCTGGGCCGGCACCCCAACACCCTCTCCGGCGGGGAGAAGCAACGGGTGGCCATTGCGGCCGCCATACTGTCGGGCAAGCGCCTGGTGGTTCTGGACGAGCCCACCAGCGGTCTGGATCTGCTCCACATGAACCAGGTGACCGCAATGATCCGCTACATGCGCTCCCTGGGGGTCATGGTGATCGTCATCTCGCACGACCAGGAGTTCCTGGCCCAGACCTGCCAGCGGTTCATCACCTTCCGCCAGGGCAGACCGGTCAGGGACAGCCGGAAACTGGGCAACCTCCTGCAAGCCCTCTGAACCTCCGAGCCCTTGCAGGGTCGGTGAACATGACGCCTCCCGGCAGGCGGTTCTCCTGTGCTCCGAACCCCGCGAACGTATACAGTAGTGGGGAAAAGAGCATCAGGGGGCGTCCCTCGCGTCGGACGGCCCCGCCGCACAGCCAGGGTTACGAGAGGGCATGATGGGCTATATCGACGTCATCGGAGAGACGAAACGGTATGTGACCGGCGAGACGACCATCGTGGCCAACAATGAGGTCACCTTCTCCATCGAGAAGGGCGAGCTGGTGGTCATCCTCGGCGCCTCGGGGGCTGGCAAATCGACCGTGCTGAACATTCTGGGCGGCATGGACACCTGCAACGAGGGCCAGGTGATCGTGGACGGAAAGGACATCGCCGGCTACGACGCCCGGCAGCTGACCACCTACCGCCGCTACGACGTGGGCTTCGTCTTCCAGTTCTATAACCTGGTGGCCAACCTGACCGCCAGGGAGAATGTGGAACTGGCCTCGGAGATCGTGGACGATGCCGCCGACCCGGTCCAG
>NZ_JBVPQK010000288.1:0-3371 GCF_058197115.1 Bifidobacterium sp. POST2/T3 (B1) | reverse complement strand
CGACGGCAACCTCTATAGCTGGGGAAACACAACCAACGGGGCGCTGGGACGAGAAACCAACCAAACGCCAGAAAACCGGCCAGGCATTGTCACCCCGCCGACAGGCGTCCGCTTCACCCAGTTCAGCGCAGGCACTGATTATTCCCTGGCCCTGGGCTCGGACGGCAACCTCTACAGCTGGGGAAACAACAGCTCCGGCCAGCTCGGCACCGGCAGTACTGATTATTCTCCGCATAGCACGCCGAGCAAGGGGTCCATGCCGGCAGACGGCACGAAATTCACCCAGATCAGCGCAGGAAACGATTATTCCCTGGCCATGGGAACGGACGGCAACCTCTACAGCTGGGGGTACAACGGTACCGGGGCGCTGGGACGAGAAACCAACCAAACGCCAGAAAACCGGCCAGGCATTGTCACCCCGCCGACAGGCGTCCGCTTCACCCAGTTCAGCGCAGGCACTGGTTATTCCCTGGCCCTGGGCTCGGACGGCAACCTCTACAGCTGGGGAAACAACGGTACCGGGGAACTGGGCATAGGCGGTGCTGATTCCAATCAACATAACACGCCGAGCAAAGGTTCCATGCCGACAGACGGCACGAAATTCACCCAGATCAGCGCAGGATACTATCATTCCCTGGCCATGGGAACGGACGGCAACCTCTACAGCTGGGGAGACAACTCCCTAGATCAGCTGGGACGCGCCCTCACCAACGCGTTGAACGACGGTACGCCCCGCAAAGTGAATCCGCCTATAGGCGTCCTACGATTCACCCAGGTCATCGCAGGTGGCGATAATTCCCTGGCCATGGGAAAGGACGGCAACCTCTACAGCTGGGGAGACAACAGCAAAGGCCAGCTGGGACGCAGCGCCAGCAGCACGCAAGACGGTACGCCACGCAGAGTGGCCATGCCGGCCGGCATCACAATTACCCAAGTCAGAATCGAAGGCGGCTATTTAGGGGGCTATGCCCTGGGCTTGGGATCGGACGGCAACCTCTACAGCTGGGGAGACAACAGCAAAGGCCAGCTGGCACGCACCCCCACCAGCGCCACGCCAGCCAACCGGCCAGGCATGGTCGCCTTCCCCGAGTCTCCCAGGCCGACCGGCGTCAGCTTCGGCGGGACAGCGGGCACGAATCTGACCGCAAACACGGGCGGCACCTGGAGCGTGATCACGCCCCCGCATGCAGGAGGCAAGACGGACGTGACCGTCTCCTGGAGCAGGAACGGCCAGCAGCCCGACGCGCACCTGGACTACACCTATATCAACCCCCACACGGTCACCTTCGACAGCGCCGGCGGCAAGCCGGCCCCAGGCCAGCAGCAGATCACCATAGGCAAGCAGGCCACACGCCCAATCACAGACCCAGCCAAGGACGGCTTCCTGTTCGACGGCTGGTTCCTCAAGGATGCCAAGGGCGATTCCAAGGTGGCGTATGATTTCAGCCAGCCGGTCACCGGAGACATCACCCTGGTCGCGCATTGGAGCCCCGCGGACACCGGCGGCTGGTCGATCAGGCCAAGCAAGGGCAACGCGATGGGCGGCCAGCAGACCACCATCACCCCGCCCAAGCTGAGCCGCGGCATCCGCTTCAACCAGACAAGCGTCGGCAACCCAATATATGGCTTCTCCATAGCCATAGGGGTGGCCAGCGACGGGAACGCCTACGCATGGGGAAGCAACCAGTCCGGGCAGCTGGGCCAGGATCCAGAGAAGACAGACATGCAGAAGACGCCGACCAGAGTCCCCCTGCCGGATGGCGTGGCCTCCGGGTTCACCTACACACAGGTCGCGGCAGGCGGGAACCACGTGCTGGCCATCGGCAGCGACGGTATCGTCTACAGCTGGGGGGCCAACGACCACGGCCAGCTCGGCAACGGCAGACAGGACGCAAATGCCCATCCCAGTCCGATGCCCGTCAAGAGCGCGGACGGCCAGCCCTTCAAGGCCGTCCAGATCAGCGCCGGCACCTCCGACTCGGCGGCCATCAGCCCGGATGGGCGCGTCTACACCTGGGGCAGCGAAGGAAAAAACATATCCGTGTATAGCACGCCCAAGCTGACGCCGACCCTGGCCAAGGACCCCAACGGCTCCGGCCAGGGGCTGCACGCGGCCCAGGTCAGGGCTCATTGGGGCTTCATCATGGCCCTGGACACGGACGGCAACGTATACACGTGGGGATACAACAACTACGGGCAACTCGGCAACGGCACAGCCACGGGAGACGACAGCCAAACATATGCTGCCGACCCAGCACGCGTGCCCGACCCCAAGGATGCCAGCAAGGCCTTCAAAGCCACGCAGATCAGCGCCGGAGCCTTCCACGCCCTGGCCATCGGCCAGGACGGCACAGCCTGGGTCTGGGGCGACAACCGCTGGGGGCAGCTGGGGGACGGCACGACAACCAGCCGTCCCACGCCCAAACAGGTAGGAAACCCCACAAACTCCAGCCAGCCATTCCAAGTCGCGCAGATTAGTGCCGGTTGGGTCTACTCTTTGGTCGTCGACCGGAGCGGCGTAGCCTGGGCATGGGGGTACAACTACGAGGGCGAGCTGGGCGACAACACCACCGACTACAGGTACACCCCCACACGTGTATCGCCGCCCGCAGGCCAGGGCAACGCCGGCACTGGGCTCGCAACGGCACGAATCAGCGCAGGAGCAAGCAATTCCATGGCCATCGGCCAGGACGGCAACACGTACGCATGGGGAGACAACAGGTATGGCCAGCTTGGCAACGGGAGTCTGACGCAAAGCAGCACCCCGACCTTGGTGGCGTTCAACTCGGTGCTGCTGATCACCGGCGTCAAGTTCGACCAGGCGACAGTCGACTCCCTGCAGCAGAATGCCGACGGATCCGTCACCCTGACCACGCCTGCTCATAATCCTGGGCAGGCTGATGTGGTCGTGGACTGGACCCTGGGCGGCGCCGCCCAGACACCAGCCCAACTTGATTACACCTATGAAGGCACCCTGCCCCTGACGGGCGGCAATGGCACCATGATCCTCCTGTTCGCCGCCGGGCTGCTCGCCGCAGCCGGCGCCGTCGCAGCCGGACGCCACCGGCGCGAAGCCTACGCCCTGCAGGTCTAGAATCTTCACCCGAGTAAGCAGCCAGGCCGCATCCCAAGACGGCCCGGCCAACCAGGGTGGCCCCGCCAATCCCCCAACACAACGGAGCCACCCATCTCTTTTTTACCCCTTCCTAGACAGAAAGCCTTACAATCCGGAATTTGACATAACATTTTTTACTTGATTTATCCGGGTGTTGCTTCCGTTTTGGCCCGACCCTATATGCTAACGTTTGTCTAGCTACCGGGAATGTGCCCGGCACGCAGTCGATGAAAAACTTGGGATTTTCATCATTTGA
>NZ_JBVPQK010000287.1:0-3375 GCF_058197115.1 Bifidobacterium sp. POST2/T3 (B1) | reverse complement strand
CCACACACCAGTCAGATACCCCAACACCACACTCTGACCAACACACAACCAAACCCACACACAGAACCTAAAACAACGCGTTTAGTTCCTATAGCCCCTGATGCCGGAGAGACCGTTCTGTATCAGCATAGAGGCTAGATTGGCTGAGCTCTGATAAGGATGCGAAGGGTAAGGAATACGAGCGGTGTCCATCTCAGTTACACCCCTTTAGATAAAAAAGTGCCGCCCTAGTGTGCATATCATATAAATATGATAGAGGCAGTGGCGGCTTCTAACAAGCTTTAATATACTCGGGATATCAGTTAGAAAGCTTCATCAAGATAAAGCTTCACAATATAAACACATTTCTTATCGGATGGTCTTTCTTCTATCATGAGCTACTGCAGATCACCCTTCAATCGGCAAACATAAAACTGGTCGGCTCGGCCGGGGTTGTGGTCATCGGCGGCTGCGCCTTGATGTCTGGCCGCCGCTGTCGCACGCCTGCGGCGTGCTGCTGAAGGGGTTGGGAATGTGGTGTTTGTGCCGCCCCCTTCCATTCTGGCCCGGGCCGCTGCGACTCAAGCCCCGAGCGTCTCCGCCCACACCCCGCTCCGGCCGAGGGGGCCGAACAGCATGCCCCCTCGGCCTCCGGGGGAGTGTTCGGATCCACGCGGGGGCTTGACTCTCCGCTATACCCGGGCCGCCATTCCAGGCGTCGGCACAAACAGTCCCGGCACCAAGGAAAGGAACACCCATGAACACCACAACCACAGTGACCATGCTGCCCATCGACGCCATCAGGCCCAACGACGCCAACCCCCGAAGCGAGATAGGAGACGTGTCGGAGCTGGCCATGAGCATCGCGTCCCAAGGCATACAGCAGGCCCTGGTCGTCACACCGGCGAACCAGGAGGGGCGGCACACCCTGGTCATCGGACACCGGCGGCTGGCGGCCGCCGAGCAGGCCGGCCTTGCAACCGTGCCCTGTATCATCACCGACATGGACGAGCAGACCCAGGCGGAGGTGATGCTGGTAGAGAACATACACCGTGACCAGCTCACCGCCCTGGACGAGGCACGCGGATACGCCCACCTCCTGGACCTTGGCGAAGACGTGGACCAGATGGCCAAAGCCACTGGCCGCAGCCGCAGCACCGTGCAGCGACGGCTCAAAATATCGTCCATCGACGACGAGAAAATACTCGCGCTGCCATCCCAGCTGAGCTTCGAGGAATTGGAGACGATAGCCGACTTCCGCGACGACGAAGGCCTGCAAGACCAGCTCATCAAAGCCGCAGGCACCAACAACTGGAACATGACACTGCACCAGGTCCAGGCCAAACGGTCGCTGGACAAGTGGATCGAACAGGCCCAGGAAGCCATCAAGCAGGCCGGGCTGCCCATCGTGCCGCTGACACCATCACAATCCTGGTCTGACCCGGAAGGTTGGCGCACCATCGCCCGATTCTCCCCGGATACCGACCCCGACCCCAAGCAGGCCCTCGACACATGGCTGGAGGAATGGGAAGGCGACAAACCCACGGCCGCCGGACTGCTCGACCGTGGCGGACAGTGGCGCGTCAAAATCACCCTGCTGGAGCCATACACCCAACAGGACCAGGAGGACGAACGCCGGCAAAGAGAGGATGACCTGGCCAGGTGGCAAGCCGAACAAGAAGCCGAAATCGCACCGGCCAAGCAACTGGACACGGCAAGCCACGACCTGCGGCTGGCCTACACGCAACGGCTCATGTCCCTCAAACGCCCCGCCAAAAACCAGTCCCAGGCCCTGTCCATGCTGGTCATCGCCCAAGCGAGCCAACGCACCTGGTGGGTCAGCCGGGACCAGGTGCGGGACACATGGCGCGCCATCGTCCAGGACCAGGAAGCCGAGCTGGCGCAAAAGGCCGACCTTGACGAGAGTCGCCGCACCCAGACGGCCTTCGCCCTGTGCCACGCCATCATGGAGACACAGATCAACCACGAGACCTGGCGCAGCCAAGACGACATAGACGGCCTGCTCAAACCCCTCTACCGTGCCCTCCAAACCGCAGGCTACGCCATCAGCGACGAAGAGCAATCCGGTCTCGACGGCGACCTGGTGCCCCGACCTGAAGAGGAAGACAACGAAGGGAACGAAGATGAAACAGACGACGGCGACCAGGAGGAGGACACCAAAGAGTGAATGAACCCCGCAGCCGGCCCCGCCACCAAGCGGGGCCGGCTGCCGGCGGCGGCGCAGCGATGCCTCGCGCCACCCCACGGGGTGGAATCGGCATCGTCGAACGCCCCGCGTTCGGACAGCCAGACCGCAACGCGAGGAACGCACGACTGGTTTGTATGTGCAATTTGTACTACACTCATGGTCATGGAGATCGAGATAGAGCAATCAGCCCGCAAGCACGGCTGCGCCGACGACGAAATCAGGCACGCGGTCCTCCACTCCATAGGCCACGAACAAATCGAGGGCTACGGCGACGAGATGACGGTGGTCTTCGTCGGCCAGCCACACCCCGGGGCCCTACCCGACAACCTGCTCGAAGTCATCGTCAGCAAATGGCAGGACGGCCAGCTCCACGCCTTCCACGCCATGCCGCTGACCAGCCGGTGGCAACATCTCAGATACCAATAGACACAACCAACAAGGAGCCAGACCATGACCAACACACAGACACCCGCCGACAGGGCAGCACACGCCGAAGCACTCGACCGCATGGCCGACGCCGGCCAATTCACACCCATCGAAGGCACCCGGGTATACCGGGGCTACGACGCCGGCCCCCTGACCGACGACGACCTGCTCTCCATCTTCGCCGGCCGCCCCCGCGACGAACTCAAACAACCCACCAGCAAAACCTGGCAGGTACGCACCACCCCGGCCCTGGACCAATGGGCCGAAGCCGCCGTCAAAACAGAAGGCACCAACCTATCGGCACTGATCCGCCAAGCCACCGCCGAATACCTGGCACACCACTACCCAGGACTCCGAAGCCAGATGGCCTGACCCATCAGGGCAACATCATCAAGGGACCCCTCAACGGGGTCCCTTTTTCCATGCTCGGCTCGGCCGGGGTTGTGGTCATCGGCGGCTGCGCCTTGATGTCTGGCCGCCGCTGTCGCACGCCTGCGGCGTGCTGCTGAAGGGGTTGGGAATGTGGTGTTTGTGCCGCCCCCTTCCATTCTGGCCCGGGCCGCTGCGACTCAAGCCCCGAGCGTCTCCGCCCACACCCCGCTCCGGCCGAGGGGGCCGAACAGCATGCCCCCTCGGCCTCCGGGGGAGTGTTCGGATCCACGCGGGGGCTTGACTCTCCGCTATACCCGGGCCGCCATTCCAGGCGTCGGCACAAACAGTCCCGGCACCAAGGAAAGGAACACCCATGAACACCACAACCA
>NZ_JBVPQK010000286.1:0-3388 GCF_058197115.1 Bifidobacterium sp. POST2/T3 (B1) | reverse complement strand
AGGCTCCGGGGCAGCGAACGTCTCATACTCGCGCCCTAACAAATCCGTAGGCATGCCTCTACCCTATCAAGTTTCCAACCGCTTTCGTGGGTTGGCGGGTCAGCGGGCGCGGGGATGGGCCGTCTGGTAGGTCTCCATCAGAGCCTGGGGACTGACGTGTGTGTAGATTTGCGTCGTAGTTACCGAGGCATGGCCCAGCAGCTCTTGGACCGAACGCACATCGGCGCCTCCCTCCAGCAGATGAGTGGCGAAGGAGTGCCGTAGAGTGTGGGGGTGCAGAGGTCTGTTCAGGCCCGCCCGGCGACCGGCGTCCCTGACCACCTGCCAGACGGTCTGCCTAGTCAGCCGCTTGCCCCGCTTGTTGAGGAAGACTGCCCTCAGCTCCCTGCTCTTGGTGGCTCGATCACACAGGCGGGACCGCCCCATATTCAAGTAGGCCTGCATGGCCTGGCATGCGTAGGACCCCATGGGCACCAAACGCTGCTTGTCGCCCTTGCCGGTCAGACGGACTACTCGCTCGTCCAGGTCCATGTCCTCCAGGTCGGTGCCGACGGCCTCCGAGACCCGGCAGCCTGTGGCGTACATGAATTCCAGCAGGGCCTTGTCCCGCAGGACCACCGGATCCTTGGACCCGCCCATGGCGGCCACATCCAACAGCCGGGTCACCTGGTCCACGTCCAGCACATCCGGCAGGGCCGAGGTGCCCTTGGGAGCCTTGACGGTACGAGAGACATCCTGGTCGGTCACCCCCTGCTTGAGGGCGAACCGGTGCCACTCATGGACAGCGGCCATCCTCCGTGAGCGGCTGGCTGAGCTCTCATCGGCCAGATGGGCCAGAAAGCCCTCCACATCGGCGGTTTGAATCTGCTCCACGCTGGTGATGCCTCTAGCGGACAGCCAGCGAATGTACATGTTCAGATCGGACTTATAAGCCTTGACCGTAGCGGGGGCAAGACCCCGCTCCAGACCAGTGTAGGCCAGGAACTGATCCAGCAGAGCGGTCAGCCCCTCCTGATGATCACCGTCCACTACCGCTTAACCTCCGGTTCTCTTCATCAGTGCTGGTCTTTAGAGCATATTCTAACGCGTTGTGGATTGGAGCGAACGCTCAAGAGACTTCCCGAATCAGCCCTTGAATTCCTTCTTGCTGAAGAATCCGTCGATAGGGGCCGGCCTCCCTGCTGATGATTCCGTCAATGGCGTGCATGCCCAGCAGCTCAACTGGCGCATTGTCATCAGTCAATACCCTCCCATTTATATCCCCAACCGTGCTCAGGCGGGAGCTGACCTGCTCCATCATCTCGGACAGGTCCGGATCAGGGCTAACCCTGGCTGCCTCCTCCGCCAGTAGATCGGAGGCCGGATAGTCCCTCATAGCCTTCCTCTTATCCCCTCCCGCTTCCAAGAAATCTGCGGAAACAGGGCGACGTGCAAAGAGCTCGCGGTTGGTGGTCTGGGGCACATCGGCCGTCAGGATGGCATCGGAGCCGAAGACCCTGGTGATGGTATTGGTCAGGGCTGCATTGATGGACCCCTGACCGTCGTCGATCATGTTCATGTTGACCACCATGACCCCGCCCGGATTCAGGTGGTTCCTAACCAGGGTGAAGAACTCGGTGGAACTCATCTGGAAGGGTATGGTGATGTCCTGGTAAGCATCGACCATAATCAGGTCGTAGTGCTGGCTGTTGGCCGCCAGCCAGGCTCGGCCGTCGTAGGTGGAAACCGGAATATCGGAGGGCTGATCAAAATACTTGATGGCGAGGTTGCTGATGGCCTGGTCAATCTCCACCCCCTGGATGGCCATCCGTGGATAGTACCGCCTCAGTTGCCGGGCATAGGTCCCGGTCCCCATGCCTAGGATCAGAGCCGAGCGGGACTGATCGGCCATGAGCGGTGCTGCCAGAGCCGTGTCGTAGTACATGCCGGTCATCCCAGGAGGCTTCATAGTCACCGACTGGACGCCGAAGAGAACGTTGGTGGAAAGGATGGTTCTATCCGCCAGGGTTTTGACCTGCAGATAGTTGTAGATGGACTCGCCCTCATAGGCCAGGCCCTTCTCCCAGAATGCGAATCCCGTCATTGGCGAGAGGGCAGCTGAGACTACAAAGGCCACAGTGGCGATCAGGCAGGCCAGGCGGTGCGCATGGGAGGAAAGAAAATAGACCAAGGCCACCAGAAGCAATATCCCTGAGAAGATCAGAAAGGTAACGAAGGTCCCCACGGCAGGGATGGTCACAAAAGTGGGCAGGAAGGTGCCCAGGATGGATCCCACGGTATTGCAGGCGCTGAGCCGGCCGACCACCGAAGCGTTATCGTCCAGGGAGTCGGTGGCGCTCTTGACCAGGCCCGGTGTGATGGTGCCCAGGAGGAAGAGGGGCGGAACAAAGATGATCAGGCAGGAGATAAAGGCCGCCAGGACCAGGAAGTTGGTAGAGACGGCCACGATCAGCAGTCCCGAAATCAGAATGATCAGATACTTGCCGACCAAAGGAATCAGGGCGATCCAGACGGCCGCGGCCATAATGCTCAGGTAGAGCCTGTCCGGGTCAGGGTTCCGGTCAGCCCAGCGGCCGCCGACGACGGCACCCAGGGCCAGGGCGATCATGATGGTCCCGATGATGATGGTCCATACAATCTGAGAAGACGAGAAGTAAGGAGCCAGCAGGCGGGAGGCCCCCAGCTCAGCGGCCATAACGGCCATCCCCGAGAAAAACTCCGTTACATAGAGAAAGATGCGCGACCGAAGGATGGGGCGCGACTGATTGATTTTGGTTAGCTTGGATCTACCGCTGCCGCGAGATGGACTGGCTTGAACTGCTGATTCTGCCGAGACAGCCGACTCAACTACGCTGTGATCATCGTTCATGGCGGCTCCCGGCATCATTGTCGTCAATCAACTTACCGTCCCGCTGATAAATGGTCAAATATGCAAAGAACCCCGCCAAAGGCGAGGTTCTTGAAATACGGTATCCAGATCCGCTGATCAAGCAGTGACCGGAGCATTTACGTCGGCAGGCAGGGCCTTCTTGGCCTCAGCCACGATGGCGTTGAAGGTGTCGATGTCGTTGACGACCAGGTCGGCCAGAGCGCGGCGATCCAATTCGATCCCGGCCAGGCGCAGCCCTTGAATAAAGCGGTTGTATGTGATTCCCTGGGCGCGGCATCCGGCGTTGATGCGCTGGATCCACAGCTTGCGGAAGTCACCCTTGCGGGCCTTGCGGTCCCGGAAGTTGTATGTATATGAATGGAGCAGCTGCTCCTTGGCCTTGCGGTAAAGACGAGAGCGCTGGCCACGGTAGCCTGACGCACGCTCCAGGACGACCCGACGCTTCTTATGCGCGTTGACTGCCCGCTTGACTCGTGCCATAGATATTCCTCAGCTTTC
>NZ_JBVPQK010000285.1:0-3388 GCF_058197115.1 Bifidobacterium sp. POST2/T3 (B1) | reverse complement strand
CATACGCCGATTGCCCCTTTCACGAGGATGGCCGCGCAGGGTCTGACTCCACTGTAGCGAATCGACCAGTCACCTCTCATCCTTGACATGCCATAGATTCCGAGACTGTCGTGGTAGCATATATGTGGTAAATCTCACACGTTCAAAAGCTGAGGGTGGGCGATTCCCGACGGCGCGAATTCCAAGTCCAGACCATGATGATGATGGGTCCTTTCAAGGATTGCGCATCGGTGCCCGCATGGGCGTGGTGGTCGCAAGGCAGCGATGCGTTGGAAGGATTAGGGGTTCAAGTGATGTTGGGTTGCTCCACGATCCGGAGATGGTTCGGACCTGGCGTACGAGGTTGTAGAGAGGTGTGGTAATGAAAGTTGTGATATTCTCCACCTGCGTGGTGGACCTCATGTTTCCGAACGTGGGGAAGGCCATGGTGGAGGTGCTGGAGCGGTTCGGTTGCGACACCTACCTTCCCAAGCAGCAGATCTGCTGCGCCCAGCCCACCTTCAACAGCGGGTATGTCAAGGAGAGCATGCAGGTCATGCGCAACGAGGTCGATGCCCTGCTGAGCGTGGATGCCGACTACATCGTGGGTCCGGCGGGCTCCTGTGTGAATATGCTCAAGGAGCTGCCTTTCCATCTGAAGAATGACCCGGTCTATGCAGCCAAGGCCCAGACCATGGCTGACAAGACCTATGAGTTCTCGCAGTTCCTCTACCGGGTGCTGGGTGTGCTGGATGCCGGCGCCGAACTCGACGCTGTGGCCACCTACCACCGCTCATGCCACATGACCCGGCTGCTGGGGGAGCGGACCAGCCCCTTCGTCCTGCTGGACCATGTCAAAGGACTGACCATGGTCCCCCTGCCCCACATTGAGAACTGCTGCGGGTTCGGCGGCATGTTCTCCATGAAGGAGCCTGAGATCTCCAAGCAGATGGTGGACGAGAAGGTGAACGACGTGCTCAGCACCAAGGCCAGCGTTCTCATCTCCTGCGATCCGGGCTGCCTGATGAACATCGGCGGTCGCTTCAACCGGCGCGGCGAGAAGATCACCATCATGCACCTGGCTGAGGTGCTCAATCACAACGTGGATATGAGCCGCGTCAAGTATGTGGAAGGGCGCTCTGCTGGCGATGGGGCAGTGGGTTCCGTCAGGGCTGCCAAGGAAGAGGGGGCTCTGGTATGAGCAGCATGGTCAATGGCAAGAAAGCCGCGCAATATCTGCGAACCAGCAAGGCTCCCTTCCTGACCAGGGTCAAAGAGTCCGAACAGGACAAATTCGCCCAACAGGCCGTGGCCAAGGCCCAGGATGCGCAGTGGGTCAAGCGGGAGGCCGCCCGTCAGGAACTGGGCAACTGGGAACAGTGGCGCGACCTTGGCGAGCAGATTCGTCAGCATGTCATCCGCTACCTGCCTGACTACCTGGAGGAGTTCGCCGACAACGTGGAGAAGCGCGGCGGTCATGTCTTCTTCGCCCAGACCGACGATGAGGCTGCCCAGTACATCAAGCAGATCGCCATCGAAAAGAAGGCCAGGCACGTCGTCAAGAGCAAGTCCATGGTGACCAGCGAGATCAACCTGGATCCCACGCTGATGACTGTGCCCGGCCTGGAAGTGCTGGAAACCGATCTGGCCGAGTTCATCCTGGAGGAGGACGACTGGGACCAGCCCACGCATCTGGTCTTCCCTGCCCTGCACAAGAACCGCGAGCAGGTTCGTCAGGTTTTCGAGAAGAAGCTGGGTTACAAGGGCGACAACGACCCTCAGCACATGGCTCGGTTCTCGCGCAAGGTTCTGCGCAAGCACTTCCTCGAGGCGGACATGGGCATCACAGGCTGCAACTTCGCCGTGGCCGACACGGGCATGATCAACCTGGTGACCAACGAGGGCAACGCCGACCTGGCCATGTGCATCCCCAAGACCCAGGTGGTGGTCATGGGCATGGAGCGTCTGGTGCCGACCATGAAAGAGGCCGAGACCATGGACAACATGCTGGCCCGGTCCGCTGTCGGCCAGAAGCTGACCTCCTACCTGACCTACACTGCGCCACGCACAGACCAGGAGTCGGATGGACCGGACGATGTCTATGTGGTCATTCTGGACAACGGGCGCTCAAACGCCCTGGGAACGGTCTTCGAGCCCATCCTCCAGTGCATCCGCTGCGCCTCCTGCCTGAACGTCTGCCCCATCTACCGGCACATCGGCGGTCACGGCTATGGATCCATCTATCCGGGTCCTGTGGGCTCGGTGCTCTCGCCGGTGCTGGACGGCGGCTACGACGACTTCGGAGACCTGCCTTACGCCTGCAGCCTGTGTGCGGCATGCACAGCCACCTGTCCGGTCAAGATCCCCCTGCATCAGCTCATGATTGAACACAGGAGGATCATGATGGATGACCAGTCCAAGGCCAATCTGATCGATGACACGGTCATGAGGGTCATGGGCCTGGGAACCGGCCACTCCTCGCTCTTCCGCACTGCCTTGGGGGTGGATCACACCATGCTGACCCCCATATCCAAGAAGCAGCCGGAGACAGCCAAGAACCTCTTCGCCAGTGATCGGCATGTGGAATGGATGCCCTTCGTCTTCGGCGGATGGACCAAGGTGCGGGATCTGCCGGATCCGCCCAAGCACGGGGAGAACTTCCGCAGTTGGTTCGCTCATCACAAGAAGGAGCAGCAGGCATGACCGATCGTGAGGTATTCCTGGATTACCTGGCCAAGAAGAGCGGACGGCCCCGTCACCAGCTCAAGGACCACCCTCTGGTGCCGGTCAACGATCTGCCGGAGACAACTCTGTCGGGTCATACCCAGGATGAGCTGTTGGAGATCGCACGGAAGAGCAGCGAGGCTGTCCATGTGGACTTCCGCACCTGCACCAAGGCCGAATTGCCCACTGCATTGGACGAGTTCATCGATTCACGCAAGGACGACAGCGACCATGTGATGCTGCCGACCTCCGATCTGTTCGCAGACTTTGGGCTGGAGGAGTGGAGGGACGGCCTGAACCCGCCCGCCACTTTCTGGAAGCCGGGGGCCAGCCGCGAGGAGAACATCAAGACCGCCGACGAGTCCGGAACGGCCATCGCCTTTGCGGACTTCCTCCTGGCCGAGTCGGGCACCATCACCGTGGCCACCACCCCGGGTCAGGGTCGCGCCTTCCACTTCCTGCCGGTTCACTATCTGAGCATCATTCGCAAGTCGAAGATTCTGCCCCGAACCCGGCAGGCCATGGACTACTATGACCCAGCCCTGGTCTCAGGCGAGCTCAAGACCTCCAACATCAACTTCATCACCGGTCCCTCCAACACGGGCGATATCGAGATGGTGATCGTGGTGGGCGTGCATGGTCCCCTGGATATGACATATCTGGTGGTTGAAGACATGTAGCTCGA
>NZ_JBVPQK010000284.1:0-3388 GCF_058197115.1 Bifidobacterium sp. POST2/T3 (B1) | reverse complement strand
CATACGCCGATTGCCCCTTTCACGAGGATGGCCGCGCAGGGTCTGACTCCACTGTAGCGAATCGACCAGTCACCTCTGATCCTTGACATGCCAAAGATTCCCAGACTGTCGTGGTAGCATATATGTGGTAAATCTCACACGTTCAAAAGCTGAGGGTGGGCGATTTTCGACGGCGCGAATTCCAGGTCGAGACCATGATAATGATGGGTCCTTTCAAGGATTGCGCATCGATGACCGCATGAGCGTGGTGGTCGCAAGGCAGCGATGTGTTGGAAGGATTAGGGGTTCAGGTGATGTTGGGTTTCTCCGCAATCCAGAGATGGTTCGGACCTGGCGTGCAAGGTTGTAGAGAGGTGCGGTAATGAAAGTAGTAATATTCTCCACCTGCGTGGTGGACCTCATGTTTCCGAACGTGGGGAAGGCCATGGTGGAGGTGTTGGAGCGGTTCGGCTGCGATACCTATCTTCCCAAGGAGCAGATCTGCTGCGCCCAGCCCACTTTCAACAGCGGGTATGTCAAGGAGAGCATGCAGGTCATGCGCAACGAGGTCGATGCCCTGCTGAGCGTGGATGCCGACTACATCGTGGGTCCGGCAGGTTCCTGTGTGAATATGCTTAAGGAGCTGCCTTTCCATCTGAAGAATGACCCGGTCTATGCGGCCAAGGCCCAGACCATGGCTGACAAGACCTATGAGTTCTCGCAGTTCCTCTATCGGGTGCTGGGTGTGCTGGATGCCGGCGCCGAACTCGATGCTGTGGCCACCTACCACCGCTCCTGCCACATGACCCGGCTGCTGGGGGAGCGGACCAGTCCCTTCGTCCTGCTGGGCCATGTCAAGGGTCTGACCATGGTCCCCCTGCCCCACATCGAGAACTGCTGCGGGTTCGGCGGCATGTTCTCCATGAAGGAGCCTGAGATCTCCAAGCAGATGGTCGATGAGAAGGTGAATGACGTGCTCAGCACCAAGGCCAGCGTCCTCATCTCCTGTGATCCGGGATGCCTGATGAACATCGGCGGCCGCTTCAACCGGCGTGGCGAGAAGATCACCATCATGCACCTGGCTGAGGTGCTCAATCACAACGTGGATATGCGTCGCGTCAAGTATGTGGAAGGCCGCTCTGCTGGCGATGGGACTGTGGATTCCGTCAGGGCTGCCAAGAAAGAGGGGGCTCTGGTATGAGCAGCTTGGTCAATGGCAAGAAGGCCGCGCAATATCTGCGGACCAGCAAGGCTCCCTTCCTGACCAGGGTCAAAGAGTCCGAACAGGACAAATTCGCCCAACAGGCCGTGGCCAAGGCCCAGGATGCCCAGTGGATCAAGCGTGAAGCCGCCCGCCAGGAACTGGGCAACTGGGAACAGTGGCGCGACCTGGGCGAGCAGATCCGCCAGCACGTCATCCGCTACCTGCCTGACTATCTGGAGGAGTTCGCCGACAACGTGGAGAAGCGCGGCGGCCATGTCTTCTTCGCCCAGACCGACGATGAGGCTGCCCAGTACATCAAGCAGATCGCTATCGAAAAGAAGGCCAAGCACGTCGTCAAGAGCAAGTCCATGGTGACCAGCGAGATCAACCTGGATCCAACACTGATGACTGTGCCCGGCCTGGAAGTGTTGGAAACCGATCTGGCCGAGTTCATCCTGGAGGAGGATGACTGGGACCAGCCCACGCATCTGGTCTTCCCCGCCCTGCACAAGAACCGCGAGCAGGTTCGTCAGGTTTTCGAGAAGAAGCTGGGTTACAAGGGCGACAACGACCCCCAGCACATGGCCCGGTTCTCGCGCAAGGTTCTGCGCAAGCACTTCCTCGAGGCGGACATGGGCATCACCGGCTGCAACTTCGCCGTGGCCGACACGGGCATGATCAACCTGGTGACTAACGAGGGCAACGCCGACCTGGCCATGTGCATCCCCAAGACCCAGGTGGTGGTCATGGGCATGGAGCGCCTGGTGCCGACCATGAAGGAGGCCGAGACCATGGACAACATGCTGGCCCGGTCCGCTGTCGGCCAGAAGCTGACCTCCTACCTGACCTACACCGCGCCACGCACTGGTCAGGAGTCGGACGGACCGGACGATTTCTATGTGGTCATTCTGGACAACGGCCGCTCAAACGCTCTGGGAACGGTCTTCGAGCCCATCCTCCAGTGCATCCGCTGCGCCTCCTGCCTGAACGTCTGCCCCATTTACCGGCACATCGGCGGTCACGGCTACGGATCCATCTATCCGGGCCCTGTGGGCTCGGTGCTCTCGCCGGTGCTGGACGGCGGCTATGACGACTTCGGAGACCTGCCCTACGCCTGCAGCCTGTGCGCGGCATGCACGGCCACCTGTCCGGTCAAGATCCCCCTGCATCAGCTCATGATCGAGCACCGGCGGATCATGATGGATGACCAGTCCCAGGCCAATCTGATCGACGACACGGTCATGAGGGTCATGGGCCTGGGAACCGGCCACTCCTCGCTCTTCCGCACTGCCCTGGGTGTGGACCACACCATGCTGACCCCCATATCCAAGAAGCAGCCGGAGACGGCCAAGAACCTCTTCGCCAGTGATCGGCATGTGGAATGGATGCCCTTCGTCTTCGGCGGATGGACCAAGGTACGTGATCTGCCGGATCCGCCCAAGCACGGGGAGAACTTCCGCAGTTGGTTCGCTCATCACAAGAAGGAGCAGCAGGCATGACCGATCGTGAGGTATTCCTGGATTACCTGGCCAAGAAGAGCGGTCGGCCCCGTCACCAGCTCAAGGATCATCCTTTGGTGCCGGTCAACGATTTGCCGGAGACCACCCTGTCGGGTCATACCCAGGACGAGCTCCTGGAGATCGCCCGGAAGAGCAGCGAGGCCGTCCATGTGGACTTCCGCACCTGCACCAAGGCTGAGCTGCCCACTGCCCTGGATGAATTCATTGATTCACGCAAGGACGACAGCGACCATGTGATGCTGCCCACTTCAGACCTGTTCGCAGACTTCGGGTTGGAGGAGTGGAGGGACAGCCTGAATCCGCCCGCCACTTTCTGGAAGCCGGGGGCCAGCCGTGAGGAGAACATCAAGACCGCCGACGAGTCAGGAACGGCCATCGCCTTTGCGGACTTCCTCCTGGCCGAGTCGGGCACCATCACCGTGGCTACCACTCCTGGTCAGGGTCGTGCCTTCCACTTCCTGCCGGTTCACTATCTGAGCATCATTCGCAAGTCGAAGATCCTGCCTCGAACCCGACAGGCCATGGACTACTATGGTCCCGCCCTGGTCTCAGGTGAGCTCAAGACCTCCAACATCAACTTCATCACCGGCCCCTCCAACACGGGCGACATCGAGATGGTGATCGTGGTGGGCGTGCATGGTCCCCTGGATATGACATATCTGGTGGTTGAAGACATGTAGCTCGA
>NZ_JBVPQK010000283.1:0-3407 GCF_058197115.1 Bifidobacterium sp. POST2/T3 (B1) | reverse complement strand
GGCACCGATGTGGCCTCGTTGAACTCCAAGATCTCCGATCTGACGGCTCAGGTGGAATCGCTGCAAAAGGAGAATGGGGATCTGAAACAGGCCCAAGGCTCCGCAGCCCCGCAACCGGCCGTGGATGCGCAGACCAAGCGGCTGCTGGCCGAGTCCCAGAGTCAGGTCAAGACCCTGGCCTCCCAGAACGACCAGCTCAAGCGTCAGGTCGAGCAACTCAACTCCCAGATCGACCAGCTGACTGCTCAGGCCGCCGCGGGCAACAACACACAGGCTCTGACCAACCAGCTGACGGCCATGCAAAAGGAACGCGATCAGGCCCGCCAGCAGGTCCAGGCTCTGACCAACCAGCTCAATGCCTCCCAGCAGAGCATGGCTACAGCTCGCCAGCAGATCACCCAGGCTCAGAAGGCCTCTCAGGAGCAGCAGCAGCGCACAGAACAGTTGAACAAGCAGCTGGAGGAGTCGCGCAAGCGCGAGGAGCAGTTGCGCCAGCAGGTTTCCAAGGCTGAGCCCTCCACCGAAACGGGCAGCCTGCAGCGGATTGCAGGTGCTGGCGCCGAGGCCAGCAGCGAACCCGAAAGAGCCACCGCCATGCTCACCCTGGCTATGCAATTGCATGATCAGTACGTGGACAAGGGCAAGGCCAACGCCTCACAGTTGGTGGCCGAGGGCCACGCCCAGCATGACGACATCGTCAAGAAGGCTGAGGACTACTCCAAGAGAACCCGCGCCGAGGTGGACGAGTACTCCAAGCGAGTGCACTCCGAGGCCGATGGCTACTCGCAGCGCGTACGTTCTCAGGCCGACGAGTACTCAGTTAAGACCCGTTCCGATGCTGACGCCTATTCCAAGCGCCAGCACACCCAGGCCGACGAGTACGAGACCCAGGTGCAGACCCGGGCACAGGAGTACGACAAGAACACACGCGACAGCGCCGACCGTTATGCCGCCGATGTCAAGAACAAGCTCATGGATCAGTCCAAGGTTCTGGAGGAGAACATCCAGGGGCTCAAGCAGTTCGAGGCGGGCTACCGCAGCAAGCTGACCGAGTTCCTCAACCAGTTGATCAACCAGATCTCGGACACCAGCAATTACCAGTCCATGGAAAAGAAGTCCGAACAGGCCCACTGATTCCATCCGGTAATGACGAAGAACACATCTATGAGACGGCTGCGCGGGCGCGTGGCCGTCTTCGTCGCTCTGGCGGCAGTGGCTATAGCCCTTGATCAGCTGACTAAGGCCCTGGCTCTGGTGTGGCTGGGCAACGGCGTGAGGGTGGCTCTGCCTGGACCATT
Organism: Bifidobacterium sp. POST2/T3 (B1); assembly: GCF_058197115.1. NCBI lineage: Bacteria > Bacillati > Actinomycetota > Actinomycetes > Bifidobacteriales > Bifidobacteriaceae > Bifidobacterium > Bifidobacterium sp. POST2/T3 (B1). The sequence goes on along the minus strand of NZ_JBVPQK010000283.1, from coordinate 2,109 downwards.
GCGTGGACTGCGTCTGGTACGCAACCCCGGAGCTTCTCTTGGATTGGGGTCGGGGAGTACCTGGATCATATCCCTGATCGCCCTGGCAGCCTGTTTGCTCATCATTGTTCTGGCTCTGCGCACCACCTCCATGGTATGGACCCTGGTTCTTTCACTGGCCTTCTCCGGGGCAGCAGGCAATTTGATCGACAGGGTGGCCTATGCCTCCGGTTTTCTTGACGGTGCCGTGGTCGACTTTCTGGACTACGGCTGGTCAGTGGGCAATGTGGCCGATGTCTATCTGACCTTGGCAGGCGTGGCCGTAGTGGTGCTCATCATCTGCAATGTGCGATTCAGCGACAGGGACAGGCCCAAAGAACATGGTGGAGCGGCCAAGTGACCCGGCTTCTTCCCGCGCCGGATGCCCTGGTGGGTCGGCGCCTGGACATGGCCCTGTCCAAGATGTTGGGCCTGTCCAGGGCCAAGGCCAGCGAACTGGTGGCCCAGGGCCATGTGCGGATCGTGGGCCGCCGGGTGAACAAGGCCACCACCCTGATGAGTGGCGATCTGATAGAGCTGGACGAGCCTGAGCAAGCCAAACAGGTGGAGCCCGTGGCCGAGGACATGCCCGTGGTCTACGAGGACGAGGACGTAGTCGTTGTCGATAAGCCAGTTGGGGTGGCGGCACATCCCTCCATAGGCTGGACTGGGCCAACCGTTCTGGGCAGCCTCCTGCAGCGGGGCACCCACATCACCTCCATGGGGGCCCAGGGCCGCCAGGGCATCGTCTCCCGCCTGGACGCTGGCACCAGTGGCCTCATGCTGGTCTGCAAGTCCGACCTGGCCTATAAGGAGATGCGTCGGCAGTTCGCCCGACATGAGGTGGTCAAGATCTACCACGCCCTGGTCCAGGGCAATCTTTCCGAGGACAAGGCCACCATCGAGGCCCCCATCGGCCGGGCCCGGGTCTCGGATTTCCGCTTCACGGTCACCCCTGCAGGCAAGGAGGCCATCACTCACTGGGATGTGCTGGAGCGCTTCGGCTCGGCCACCCTGGTCAGCGTCAATCTGGAGACTGGGCGCACACATCAGATACGCGTGCACTTCTCCTCCATAGGCCATCCCCTGGTAGGCGACCACATGTATGGGGCTAACCCCGACCTGGCGGACAGGCTGGGCCTGAAGCGGCAGTGGCTGCATGCCATGCGCCTGGAATTCCGCCATCCCCGCACCAAGATTTGGACCAAGGTGGTCTCCTCCTACCCGGTTGATCTGCGCCGCTCTCTGCAGATTGAGCGCCAGAGCGCCAGTGGTATACGCAGCTAGCGGACGCCGGCGATTCGGCCAGGGTCCTGGGTAAGTTGGAGATATGTCCTCAACCCGGTCAGACTTCGTTCATCTTCACACCCACACCCACTATTCCACCCTGGACGGGGCCAGCAGGATCCCCGACCTGGTTGCCGAGGTGGGACGGCTGGGGCAGCCGGCCGTAGCCATTACCGACCACGGCAACATGCACGGGGCCTATGAGCTTTGGCGCACGGCTGTAGATGCTGACATCAAGCCCATCATCGGCATTGAAGCCTACGTGACCCCTGAGACTGCCCGCCAGGACAAGAGCCGGGTGCACTGGGGAACCGACGAGCAGCGCTCTGACGATGTTTCCGGCGGCGGCTTCATCACCCACATGACCCTCTGGGCCAGTGACGACACGGGCCTGGTCAATCTGATCAAAGCCTCATCTGTGGCCAACCTGGAGGGTCTGGTCGGCAAGTGGCCCCGCATGGACAAGGACCTGCTATCCACCTATCACAAGGGGGTCATCGCCACCACCGGCTGCCCCTCGGGCATCGTCCAGACCAGGCTGAGGCTGGGCCAGTTCGACGAGGCCCTGCGGGCCGCCGGGGAGTTCCAGGACATCTTCGGCAAGGAGAACTACTACGTCGAGCTGATGGACCATGGGCTGGAGATCGAGCACCGGGTGACCAAGGATCTGCTGGAGATCGCCCGTCGTCTGGATGCCCCCCTGGTGGCCACCAACGACTCGCACTACGTGCGCAAGGAGGATGCCTCGGCCCAGGACGCCCTGCTCTGCATCAACTCGGGATCCCGGCTGACCGACCCCGGCCG
>NZ_JBVPQK010000282.1:0-3407 GCF_058197115.1 Bifidobacterium sp. POST2/T3 (B1) | reverse complement strand
CGGCCGGGGTCGGTCAGCCGGGATCCCGAGTTGATGCAGAGCAGGGCGTCCTGGGCCGAGGCATCCTCCTTGCGCACATAGTGCGAGTCGTTGGTGGCCACCAGGGGGGCATCCAGACGACGGGCGATCTCCAGCAGATCCTTGGTCACCCGATGCTCGATCTCCAGCCCATGGTCCATCAGCTCGACGTAGTAGTTCTCCTTGCCGAAGATGTCCTGGAACTCACCGGCGGCCCGCAGAGCCTCGTCGAACTGGCCCAACCTCAGCCTGGTCTGGACGATGCCCGAGGGGCAGCCGGTGGTGGCGATGACCCCCTTGTGATAGGTGGACAGCAGGTCCTTGTCCATGCGGGGCCACTTGCCGACCAGACCCTCCAGGTTGGCCACAGATGAGGCCTTGATCAGGTTGACCAATCCCGTGTCGTCACTGGCCCAGAGGGTCATGTGGGTGATGAAGCCGCCGCCGGAGACATCGTCAGAACGCTGCTCGTCGGTTCCCCAGTGGACCCGGCTCTTGTCCTGGCGGGCAGTCTCAGGGGTCACGTAGGCCTCAATCCCGATGATGGGCTTGATGTCAGCATCTACAGCCGTGCGCCAAAGCTCATAAGCCCCGTGCATGTTGCCGTGATCGGTAATGGCTACGGCCGGCTGCCCCAGCCGTCCCACCTCGGCAACCAGGTCGGGTATCCTGCTGGCCCCGTCCAAGGTTGAATAGTGGGTATGGGTGTGAAGGTGAACGAAGTCTGACCGGGTTGAGGACATATCTCCAATTTACCCAGGCCCCTGGCCGAATCGCCGGAGTCCGCTAGCTGCGTATACCGGTGGCGCCCTGACGTTCGATCTGCAGGGAGCGGCGCAGATCAGCCGGGTAGGAGGAGACCACCTTGGTCCAGATTTTGGTGCGGGGATGGCGGAATTCCAGGCGCATGGCGTGTAGCCACTGCCGCTTCAGGCCCAGCCTGTCCGCCAGGTCGGGGTTGGCCCCATACATGTGATCACCTACCAGTGGATGGCCTATGGAGGAGAAGTGCACGCGTATCTGATGGGTGCGCCCAGTCTCCAGATTGACACTGACCAGGGTGGCCGAGCCGAAACGTTCCAGCACATCCCAATGGGTGATGGCCTCCTTGCCTGCAGGGGTGACCGTGAAGCGGAAGTCCGAGACCCGGGCGCGTCCGATGGGGGCCTCAATGGTGGCCTTGTCCTCGGTCAGATTGCCCTGGACCAGAGCATGGTAGATCTTGACTACCTCATGTCGGGCGAATTGCCGACGCATCTCCTTGTAGGCCAGGTCGGACTTGCAGACCAGCATGAGGCCGCTGGTGCCCGCGTCCAGACGAGAGACGATACCCTGGCGGCCTTGGGCCCCCATGGAGGTGATGTGGGTACCCCGCTGCAGGAGGCTGCCCAGAACGGTTGGCCCGGTCCAGCCTATGGAGGGATGTGCCGCCACCCCCACCGGCTTGTCGACGACGACCACGTCCTCATCCTCGTAGACCACGGGCATGTCCTCAGCCACCGGCTCCACCTGTTTGGTTGACTCGGGCTCGTCCAACTCTATCAGATCACCGCTCATCAAGGTAGTGGCCTTGTTCACTCGGCGGCCCATGATCCGCGCATGACCCTGGGCCACAAGATCGCTGGCCTTGGCCCTGGACAGGCCCAGCATCTTGGACAGGGCCAGATCCAAGCGCCGACCTACCAAGGCATCCGGCGCAGGAAGAAGCCGTGTCACTTTGCCGCTCCCCCATGTTTTAGTGTCTTGGACCGGTCGCTGAACCGCACATTACAGATAATGAGCACCACTACGGCCGCGCCTGCCAGAGTCAGATAGACGTCGGCAACGTTGCCCACCGACCAGCCGTAGTCCAGAAAGTCGACCACGGCACCGTCAAGAAAACCAGTTGCATAGGCAACCCTGTCGATCAGATTGCCTGCTGCCCCGGAGAAGGCCATGGAGAAGACCACGGTCCAAACCATGGAGGTGGTGCGCAGAGCCAGAACAATGATGAGCAGACAGGCTGCTAAGGCAATCAGGGAGATGACCCAGGTACTCCCAGACCCCAATCCCAGGGATGCACCGGGGTTGCGTACCAGTCGCAGACCGCGCAGAGGACCCGGCAGAGCCACCCTGATACCGTTGCCTAGTCGGGCCAGTGCCAGGGCCTTAGTCAGCTGATCCAGGGCTATGGCCACTGCCGCCAGAGCGACGAAGACGGCCACGCGTCCGCGTAGCCGTCTCATAGATGTGTTCTTCGTCATTACCGGATGGAATCAGTGGGCCTGTTCGGACTTCTTTTCCATGGACTGGTAATTGCTGGTGTCTGAAATCTGGTTGATCAGCTGGTTGAGGAACTCGGTCAGCTTGCTGCGGTAGCCCGCCTCGAACTGCTTGAGCCCCTGGATGTTCTCCTCGAGAACCTTGGACTGATCCATGAGCTTGTTCTTGACATCGGCAGCATAACGATCGGCGCTGTCGCGGGTGTTCTTGTCGTACTCCTGCGCCCGAGTCTGCACCTGTGTCTCGTACTCGTCGGCCTGGGTGTGCTGGCGCTTGGAATAGGCGTCAGCATCGGAACGAGTCTTGACCGAGTACTCGTCGGCCTGGGAGCGTACGCGCTGTGAGTAGCCATCGGCCTCGGAGTGCACTCGCTTGGAGTACTCGTCCACCTCGGCACGGGTCCTCTTGGAGTAGTCCTCAGCCTTCTTGACAATGTCGTCGTGCTGGGCATGGCCCTCGGCCACAAGCTGGGAGGCGTTGGCCTTGCCCTTGTCCACGTACTGATCGTGCAGTTGCATGGCCAGCGTGAGCATAGCGGTGGCCCTCTCGGGTTCGCTGTTGGCCTCAGCGCCAGCGCCCGCAATCCGCTGCAGACTGCCCGTTTCGGTGGATGGCTCTGCCTTGGAGACCTGCTCACGCAACTGCTCCTCGCGCTTGCGGGATTCCTCTAGCTGCTTGTTCAGCTGCTCAGTACGCTGCTGCTGCTCCTGAGAGGCCTTCTGAGCCTGGGTGATCTGCTGGCGGGCCGTGGCCATGCTCTGCTGGGAGGCATTGAGCTGGTTGGTCAGAGCCTGGACCTGCTGGCGGGCCTGGTCGCGTTCCTTTTGCATGGCCGTCAGCTGGTTGGTCAGAGCCTGGGTGTTGTTGCCCGCAGCGGCCTGAGCAGTCAGCTGGTCGATCTGGGAGTTGAGTTGCTCGACCTGACGCTTGAGCTGGTCATTCTGGGAGGCCAGGGTTTTGACCTGACTCTGGGACTCGGCCAGTAACCGCTTGGTCTGCGCATCCACGGCGGGCTGCTGGGCTGCGGAGCCTTGGGCCTGTTTCAGATCTCCATTCTCCTTTTGCAGCGATTCCACCTGAGCCGTCAGATCGGAGATCTTGGAGTTCAACGAGGCCACATCGGTGCC
>NZ_JBVPQK010000281.1:0-3418 GCF_058197115.1 Bifidobacterium sp. POST2/T3 (B1) | reverse complement strand
GAAAGCTGAGGAATATCTATGGCACGAGTCAAGCGGGCAGTCAACGCGCATAAGAAGCGTCGGGTCGTCCTGGAGCGGGCGTCAGGCTACCGTGGCCAGCGCTCACGTCTCTACCGCAAGGCCAAGGAGCAGTTGCTCCATTCATATACATACAACTTCCGGGACCGCAAGGCCCGTAAGGGCGACTTCCGCAAGCTGTGGATCCAGCGCATCAACGCCGGATGCCGCGCCCAGGGAATCACCTACAACCGCTTCATCCAGGGTCTGCGCCTGGCCGGGATCGAGCTGGACCGCCGCGCCCTGGCCGATCTGGTTGTCAACGACATCGACACCTTCAACGCCATCGTGGCTGAGGCCAAGAAGGCCCTGCCTGCCGACGTAAATGCTCCGGTCGCTGCCTGATCAGCGGACCTGAACACTGTATTGCAAGAACCTCGCCTTTCGCGGGGTTCATTGCATATTTGACCATTCCTCAGGGGAACAGTAAGTTGATTGACGACAATGATGCCGGGAGCCGCCATGAACGATAACCACAGCCTAGACGCGTCGGCTGTCCCGGCAGAATCAGCAGGTCAAGCCGGTCCATCATCTCGCAGCGGTACATCCATACTGGCCAGAATTAATCAGCCGCGCCCCATCCTTCGGTCGCGGATCTTTCTTTATGTAACGGAGTTCTTTTCTGGCATGGCCGTCATGGCTGCCGAGCTGGGGGCCTCCCGCCTATTGGCTCCTTACTTTTCGTCCTCCCAGATTGTATGGACCATCATCATCGGGACCATCATGATCGCCTTGGCCCTGGGTGCCGTCGTCGGCGGCCGCTGGGCCGACAGGAATCCAGACCCGGACAGGCTCTACCTGTGCATTATGGCTGCGGCCGTCTGGATCGCCCTGATTCCTTTGGTCGGCAAGTATCTGATCATCTTGGTTTCGGGACTGCTGATCGTGGCCGTTTCCACCAACTTCCTGGTCCTGGCGGCCTTTATCTCCTGCCTGATAATCTTTGTTCCGCCCCTCTTCCTCCTGGGCACCATCACCCCGGGCCTGGTCAAGAGCGCCACCGACTCCCTAGACGACAACGCCTCGGTGGTCGGCCGACTCAGCGCCTGCAATACCGTGGGATCCATCCTGGGCACCTTCCTGCCCACCTTTGTGACCATCCCGGCCGTGGGGACCTTCGTCACCTTCCTGATCTTCTCCGGAATACTGCTCCTAGTGGCCTTGATCTACTTTCTTTCCTCCCACGTGCATCGCCTGGCCTGCTTCATGGCCACGGTGGCCTTTGTCATCTCGGCCGCCCTGTCGCCGATGACGGGGTTCGCCTTCTGGGAAAAGGGCCTGGCATATGAGGGCGAGTCCATCTACAACTACCTGCAGGTCAAAACCCAGGCGGATAGAACCATCCTTTCCACCAACGTCCTCTTCGGCGTCCAGTCGGTGGCCATGAAGCACCCCGGGATGACCGGCATGTACTACGACACGGCTTTGGCAGCGCCGCTCATGGCCAATCAGGCCCGCTCGGCCCTGATCCTGGGCATGGGGACCGGGACCTACGCCCGGCAGCTGAAGCGGTACTATCCGCGGATGGCCATCCAGGGGGTGGAGATCGACCAGTCCATTAGCAACCTGGCCATCAAGTATTTCGACCAGCCAGCTGATATTCCGGTTTCCACCTATGACGGTCGAGCCTGGCTGGCGGCCAGTCGCCAGTGCTACGACCTGATCATGATCGACGCCTATCAGGACATCACCATACCCTTTCAGATGAGCTCCACCGAGTTCTTTAGCCTGGTCAGGAACCACCTGAATCCTGGCGGGGTCATGGTGGTCAACATGAACATGATTGACGACGGTCAGGGGTCCATCAATGCAGCCCTGACCAATACCATCACCAGGGTCTTCGGCTCCGATGCCATCCTGACCGCCGATGTGCCCCAGACCACCAACCGCGAGCTCTTTGCACGTCGCCCCGCTTCCGAGGATTTTTCGGGAGCAGGAGGGGATAAGAGGGAGGTCATGAGGGACTATCCGGGTTCCGAGCTGCTGGCGGAGGCCGCTGCCAGGGTCAGCCCTGATCCAGACCTGTCGGAGATGATGAAGCAGGTCAGCTCCCGCCTGAACACGGTTGGGAAAGTAAATGGGAGGGTATTGACTGATGACAATGCGCCAGTGGAGCTGCTTGGCATGCACGCCATTGACGGAATCATCAGCAGGGAGGCCGACCCCTATCGACGGATCCTTCGGCAAGAGGGGATTCAAGGACTGATCCGGGATGTTTCCTGAGATGCCGCCGCAATCCCAAGCACGTTGGAAGTACGGGAACAGGGGAGTGGAGCGTTAGAATATGCCCTAAAGACCAGCACTGATGAAGAGAACCGGAGGTTAAGCAGTAGTGGACGGTGATCATCAGGAGGGGCTGACTGCATTGCTGGATCAGTTCCTGGCTTACACCGGTCTGGAGCGGGGTCTTGCCCCTGCCACGGTCAAGGCTTATAAGTCCGATCTGACTATGTACATCAACTGGTTGTCCGGCCACGGCATCACCAGCATGGGGCAGATCCAAACCGCCGATGTGGAGGGTTTCCTGGCCCATCTGGCCGACGAGAGTCCAGCCAGCCGCTCACGGAGGATGGCCGCCGTCCATGAGTGGCACCGGTTCGCTCTCAAGCAGGGAGTGACCGACCAGGATGTTTCTCGTACGGTCAAGGCTCCCAAGGGCACCTCGGCCCTGCCGGATGTGTTGGACGTGGACCAGGTGACCCGGTTGCTGGATGCGGCTGCGATGGGCGGGTCCAAGGATCCAGTGGTCCTGCGGGACAAGGCCCTGCTTGAGTTCATGTACGCAACCGGCTGCCGGGTCTCGGAGGCCGTCGGCACCGACCTGGAGGACATGGACCTGGACGAGCGGGTGGTCCGTCTGACCGGCAAGGGCGACAAGCAGCGTCTAGTGCCGATAGGTTCCTACGCTTGCCAGGCCATGGAGGCCTACCTGAATCTGGGACGGGCCAGCCTGTGTGATCGAGCCACCAAGAGCAGGGAGCTGAGGGCAGTCTTCCTTAACAAGCGGGGCAAGCGGCTGACCAGGCAGACCGTCTGGCAGGTGGTCAGGGACGCCGGTCGCCGGGCGGGCTTGAAGAGATCTCTGCATCCCCACACCCTGCGGCACTCTTTCGCCACTCATCTGTTGGAGGGAGGCGCCGACGTGCGTTCGGTCCAGGAGCTGCTGGGCCATGCCTCGGTGACCACGACACAGATTTACACACACGTCAGTCCCCAGGCCCTTATGGAGACCTACCAGACGGCCCATCCCCGTGCCCGCTGACCCGCCAACCCGCGAATGCGGGTGGAAACTTGATAGGGTAGAGGCATGCCTACGGATTTGTTAGGGCGCGAGTATGAGACGTTCGCTGCCCCGGAGCCT
>NZ_JBVPQK010000280.1:0-3446 GCF_058197115.1 Bifidobacterium sp. POST2/T3 (B1) | reverse complement strand
CGCATAAGGTTGATCATCTGAACCGCCGTTTGCTGCCACCCCCAGAAATTCCAGCCGGAAATCGAATGCCAGAAACCAACACAGATCAACAGCCCTGCCAGCAACAGGCATCTGCCTTTTCGATCAAGACGGACGGCGAGGTCACCCAGCACCTGGCCAAGCAGAATAAAGGCTACCTGCACCATGAAGATATGCAGCGCCAGAGCCAGCCAACGGGACGGCTGCTGGTCATACGACCGGTTAAAGCATGAAACACTCCAGGGATCAAGAGTGAGCCTCCAAGGTGAGCAGCCCTGCTCGAGAAACCTTTGGTAACTTTCCGTAAAGGGCATCCATCCAATTTGGCCCAGGTTGCTGATAATGGCGACCCCAATCATAAAAGTAGCTGTCGCCAGGGCCATGACCACATTGGAGATGATCTGGGTCCAAGCGATCGTGGACCGGGTCACGGCGTTGGAGATCAGGGGCCGGAAAGTCGTCAGTGAGCAGGCAAGGGCGGTGGCCATGAACACCATCTCGGTGAACAGACCAGTGAAGCCAGAGCTTAGGGGAATGAACCCCACAACTCCCAGAGCGAGGACGAGAGCCCAAATCAAAAAGACGATCAGCCTCGGCATCACCTGTACACGCAGGGCCATCCGGGTCTGCACCGCAGGCGACAGGAAGCGTTTGATTCGGGTCCATCCTTCAGCCGGTCCCGCACCGACGTCGGGCCTGTCTGGCCCTGGCTTGGTCTTCGTCCGCACTGCTTCTGCAACTTGCATGTTATTCATTGTGTCGCACCTTCCGTAATCTGGACGAAGTAGGTCTGCAGATCCATGGGGGCGACAATAAGACCCTTGGGCTGCTCGTCAGGCACCGGCCCCTCGAAGCTGACGCGCAGCAGGTCGCCGATGCGCTGCCTGCTCAGCAGCTGCGGGTCGCCCTGGGCAAGGTAGCCCTCTACATCACGCGGACGTCCAGTGACAGTGGTCCCCAGGACTGACAGATCATCCACGCTGAAAGATCGCAGGACCCGCCCCTGGTCGATGATCGTAGCGCGGGAGATGAGCTGGCTGACCTCGTTGATGATATGTGTAGCGATGATCATGGTCGGTCCGCGGCGCTGATAGGCCTCCAGAAGGAAGGAGTAGATCCTCTCCCTGGCCGCCGCATCCATTCCTGTCGTCGGTTCATCCAGAATGAGGTATTCCACAGGCAGGCAGAGTCCGATGATATCCTTGACCACCTGACGCTGCCCTGTGGAAAGGGAGGCAAAAGTGTCAGTCAGCCTCAATGCGAAGCTTTTAAGAATACTCTCAGCCAAGTGCCAGTCGAAATCACCGTAAAACCCCTCGGCCATGGCAAATGCCTGCCTAATGTGCCGTCGGGATGGATAGGGCCAAGTTTCGTTGACCAAGGCCACGCGGCGAATGATTCTCGAATCGTTGACCAGCCCGCTTCCGTCCAAGTGGACCAGCCCATGGTCAGGAAGTATCCTGCCTGTCATCAGATTGCACAGGGTGGACTTGCCGGCCCCGTTCCGCCCGAAGAGTCCGTATATATTGCCGGGCTCAAAGCAGAGCGAGATCTCATCCAGGGCCTTCAGCTTTCCGTACGATTTGTCCACCTTGGAAACTGTCAGACTCATTGGTAGACCCTTTCTATGATGACGTCCAGGTCCTCACGGGATACGTCCAGAGATTTGGCTTCTTCGACCAGATCCTGAAACCTTCCGTTCAGGAGTTCACTCCTGCGACGCTCACGAACGCTTCGGCCCGCACCGGCAGTGACAAACATGCCCAGCCCCCGCCGTTTCTCCAGAAGACCCCGGTCGACCAGCAGGTTCATCCCCTTGAGGACGGTTGCCGGGTTGATCTGGTAAGCGGTCGAGATTTCCGTGGTGCTGGGAATCCTTTCACCATCGGCAACCAAACCCTCGGCTATGGCTTCGGCCAACCTGTCCGCCACCTTCACGAAAACTGGCCGACCATCCGGTATTTCGATCGCCATCGTTTGACCGCCTTGTCTGCCTTGATTCAGGGCGTCGAGTCAGGACCCTTACTACTGTTTATTACTTAGTTACTTGAGTAACTAACCAACAGTCTACAATTTGCTTTCCCAACCGTCAAATCATGTGCAGCCGTAATCCGTCGGTTGGCTCTGCACGGCTCATCCCACTGCTTTCACCTGATTCCGCTTGGGCAGGATGCCGCACGGGCCCCGGTACCTAGAGGGTTGCAGCTGCCAGTAGCTGACGGGTATAGGGCTGACTTGGGTGATCGAGGATGGTCCTCACAGGCCCCTCCTCCACCACCTTCCCCTGGCTGAGCACCATGACCCTGTCCGCGATGTGCTGGACCACGCCCAAATCATGGGAGATGATGATCATGGACATCCCGCTTGACGAATCGCTTTGCTGTCTTGACTGGGCCATGATGGATTGAAGGGTATGGAGAATCCCCACGCGTGCTGAGACGTCGATGGCGCTCATAGGCTCATCGGCCAAGAGTATCCGGGGCTTGACGACCAGGGCCCGGGCTATGGCCGCCCGCTGGGCCTGGCCACCTGATAGATCAGAAGGATAAGCCGTCATGATCCTGTCCGGATCAAGTTGAACCTCTGACAGCGCCTCGGCCACCTGATCAGCAAGGTCTCGCTCCTTCTGATAGCGATACCATACGCGCCCACTCTCCCTGCGCTTGGCAGCCAAAAGAGGCTCGGCGACCGACCGGCCGATGGTCCACCGAGGGTCCAAGGAGGCAAAAGGGTTCTGGAAGACCAGAGCAGAGTCTCGGGCAAGCGCCTTGGCGGCCGGAGTACCATGCAGAACTGGCCTGCCCTGATATGTCACCTGTCCGGCATCAGGCCTCAACTGACCCAAAAGCAGACGGGAAAGTGTGGTTTTCCCCGAACCAGACTCCCCTATAATCGCCAAGCACTCCCCCGGCTGGAGGGAGACATCGATTCCGTCAACCGCAGCCTTTCGAGCCATGCCGCTGCCGTTGGAGGCATAGACTTTGATCAGGCCCTTCCCGGTCAGGATCGGATCGGCATGCGCATCGTCAGTCGTCCTCATGCTTGCCTCCATCTACGCTCAGCGTCAGCTCCTTGGCCGCTGTCACCAAAGTCCTGCCCTGTGGACTGGATGGGTTGCGCAGAATGCTCTGCGTTTGTCCGCTTTCCACCACTCGGCCCGATTCAAGGATGTAACAGTAATCAGCAACCCGGGCCAGGACGGAGAAATCATGGGTGATAAACAGCAGGGAGGCCCCACTCTGATCAACCAGCGAGACCAACAGGTCCACAATCTGCCGCTGGGTTATGGCGTCAAGTGCCGTGGTCGGCTCGTCCGCCAGGATCAGTCTGGGCTTGGTGACCAGGGCTGTAGCTATGGCCGCCCGCTGCTGTTGACCCCCGGACAGCTCATGTGGATAGGAGCCGGCCAGTTCCGCATCCAACCCGAC
>NZ_JBVPQK010000279.1:0-3523 GCF_058197115.1 Bifidobacterium sp. POST2/T3 (B1) | reverse complement strand
GTGCTTACGCCCGGGCTCTTCATCCCCTGGTGGAGCGGATCGCAGGAATGATCGTCGGCGAAAGAAGGGAAGAGCGGATCTCTTCTCGCGAATTGACTCGGTCTAAGGTTATCCAATGATCGAGAGAAGCGGGGAAAACATCGAAGCTTCATTCCCCGATGGTGATTCCGCCCAGCCGCCCACTTTCGGGTACTTGGATGGGCTGGTGAGCGATCCCGCTGTGACTGACATCGCAGTGACCGGACAGGGCAATGTCTGGATCGACCGAGGTGCGGGCATGGAGGAGGTTCTGCTCCGGCCTGGGTTTGCAGGCCCTCGGGCAGTAAGGGATTTTGCTGTGCAGTTATGCGCTCAGCTGGGATGTCGTCTGGATGATGCTCGGCCCATGACCGACGCTTCCAGCAGGGAGGGGGTCAGGGTCCACGCCGTCCTTGCCCCGCTCGTTCCTGAGGGCGCCGCCATCTCCATCAGACTGCCCAACAGACACCCGCCCGGCATGGAGGAACTGGTTGCTGCTGGGTTGTGTCCTCCAAGCTGGCTATTCATTCTTCGGGCGTTGGTGGTCAACCGGGCCAGCATCCTGGTGACCGGAGGCACGGGTGCCGGCAAGACTACACTTCTGCGGGCCCTGCTGGGCATGTGTCCACAGGAGCAGCGGCTGGTTGTCGTAGAGGAAGTCCGTGAGCTGGGCCGTATTGCCGGCCATAGGAACATGGTGTCCCTGGCCGTCAGAGAGTCCAATGTTGAAGGGGCGGGGGGCGTGGGGCTAGTCGATTTGGTTAAGGCCACACTGCGCATGCGGCCCGATCGGATCATCCTGGGTGAATGCCGGGGAGAGGAGATAGCGGATCTGCTGCGAGCTTTCAATTCCGGTCATCGGGGTGGCATGGCCACTCTGCATGCCGACAACGTGGAACGAGTTCCTGCCAGACTGGCGACTTTGGGGTTGCTGGCGGGGTTGCAGCCGAAGGCGCTGGCGGCTCTGGCGCAGGGGGCGTTTGATGCTGTTATCCATCTGGAACGTTCCGGCGGCCATAGACATATCGCTCAGATTGGCCGACTGACAACGGCCGTCGACGGCCGGCTACTTGGGGAGGCCGTCTGTGCCTGGACGGGCCGAGGGGCCGCTACATATGGAACGGCCTGGTCGAAGTTCGCCAGGCGGTGGGGCGTTGTGACCAGCGCGCCGGCGAGCACTGCGTAGTTGAGGTGGATTATGAATGGCGAGACTGTAGCTTGGTTGGCTGTGACGATGACGACTGTTGCCTGTCTGTCTCTGCTTCCACATAGAAGCGACGCGGCCGCAAGACTCAAGGCCATGTCAGTCAGGCCCTCTGCACAGTCGGATCGGCCCGGCCTGGCGGTGCTGATCACTTCCCTGCTTTCCTATGTCGACAATGGAGGCGGTCTGGTAGAGGCTTTCGAGGAGGCATCCGGGCGGCGGTTCGCCACTCAGGAGGTCACGCGGGAACGTGTCATGGCCATGCTGGAGAACCGATGCTTGCCTCAGGAACGGGGGCCCGCTCTGACAATTATGGCTCAGGCGCTGATGGCCTGTTATGGGCTCAGCGCCATCTTGGGTTGCCGGGCTTCTGATGGGCTGCGGACCGTGGCAGTCATGCAGAGGCGGCGGGCGGCACTGGATGAGGCTCGAGAAAAAGCCTTTGCTGTGCCCAGGGCCACGATCCGCCTCCTGTCGACCTTGCCGGTGTTAACAATCATCATGGGAGAGTTCATGGGTGCGCGGCCGTTGACCTTCCTATGTCGCCCAGGTCCGGGAACCATATGTCTGGTACTTGGAGCGGCCTTCTATGTCGTTGGTCTGGTTTGGATACATCAGCTGATGAACGATCTGGGCAGGGAGGATCTATGGATTTGAAACCGCTGATTGCCGCTCTGTCGACCATACTGACCATTCTGCTCATAAAATTCGACGGCATGGGTGAACGATTGGCTGATGAGCAGGACTCCACGCCGTCCTTGAGCCTGGTGTTGGCCTTGCTGGGAGTCGCTATTCGCCAGGGGGCCTCCTTGCCCAGGGCCTTGGGGGTGATTGGCGGGTTGCTGCCAGGTCCTTATGGACTTCGAATGGTTCGCGTGGCTCACCTGCTCGAAAGCGGCAACGGATGGGATCTGTCCTGGTCGGGTGCAATCGGCGATCCTGGTTACGGACGGTCCATGCAGGTCCTGGCTGACTGTCTTGAGCCGTCCTGGCGTTTGGGGTCATCGCCGCTGACGCGTATCGAGACGACCATCCGTCAGCTGGATCACCATGCCCGCAGCATGCTGGCCCGTGCCACAGCGACGATAACCGTCAGGCTGCTGGTGCCGACAGGGCTGTGCATTCTGCCGGCCTTCGTGCTGATTGGAGTCATCCCGTGCATTGCGGCTTTTGCGGGTGGGATGTCCTAAGGGTATGGAGCTTTTACGGGCATAGTTGTCCACAGGTTGACGATTCAGCTCCGCTCGTGCACATGCATCTGACAAGGCGACAGAGATGGACCGGAACGGGCACAGTGGAAGATACCGGATGCCGATTCCCTGAGGAACGGCCATTCGCCGGGGCGGGGAAGACAAGGAAAGGCAAAGGTAAGAACGATGACATATTCACAGGAGGTTGCGACGGTTTTCCATCTACAGACAAGGCAGGCAGGGGGCCAATTGGTGCCGGCTACGACATGGTCTGCTGCAAGTGCCGGATCGCAGTGGTTACAAAGAATAAGGCAGCGTTCCAGCCGGTTCATGGTGGCTTTATACGTTCGCGTCAGCCAGACTATGGATTCTGGAGTGCGTGCCCTGCATGCGCGGCTGAGCGTGGTTCTGGCTAGGCCTGAATCCGGGGCCATCACTGCTGAATACGCCGTGATCATGGTGGCGGCCGCCACGCTGGCCGGTGTATTGCTGGCCATCGTCAAATCCCCTTCCACACGCACTTTGCTGATGGGGCTGGTGAAGAAGGCACTCAGTGCTGTCGGCTGAAAGACGGTATGAACGCAGACGAGGGTGGCGATCCGATAACGGCACGGTAACGGCCGAGTTCGCCATCGTTCTTCCTGCTGTCATGGTCCTGGCTCTCATACTGCTAACGCTGACCCAGACGATTAGGATTGGCATGGTCTGTCAGGATGCGGCCAACGCGGCTGCCAGAGACCTGATCGTCACTCGTGGCAAGAGCGATTCCCAAGAGCTGGTGCACCGGATGGCTGGGCCGCATGCCCAGGTTAGGCTGAGCCCATCAGCCGGACAGACGGCAGTCAGGGTGTCATGTCCAGTGGTTGCCGGCCCAATGGGCGTGCTGCCTGCACAGGTCCATGGCAATGCCGTGGCCATCTTGGAGGAATGAGTCATGCCCGGACATGCCAGAAAGACGCACCTGAAGCGTACCGGTTCATGGATAAGGGGTTCGGATCTGGGTTCCGGCACGGTTATGGGCATCATGCTGATGGCTCTGGTCGGCCTGGGTCTGGTTCTGGCGGCGCTTCTGGGCAATCTCATGATCTGCCGGACGCGTGCACGTACCGGT
>NZ_JBVPQK010000278.1:0-3523 GCF_058197115.1 Bifidobacterium sp. POST2/T3 (B1) | reverse complement strand
ACCGGTACGTGCACGCGTCCGGCAGATCATGAGATTGCCCAGAAGCGCCGCCAGAACCAGACCCAGGCCGACCAGAGTCATCAGCATGATGCCCAGAACCGTGCCGGAACCCGGATCCGAACCCCTTATCCATGAACCGGAACGCTTCAGGCGCGTCTTTCTGGCATGTCCGGGCATGGCTCATTCCTCCCAGATGGCCACGGCAGTGCCATGGACCTGTGCAGGCAGCACGCCCATTGGGCCGGCAACCACTGGGCATGACACCCTGACTGCCGTCTGTCCGGCTGATGGGCTCAGCCTCACCTGGGCATGCGGCCCAGCCAGCCGGTGCACCAGCTCTTGGGAATCGCTCTTGCCGCGAGTGACGATCAGGTCTCTGGCAGCCGCGTTGGCCGCATCCTGACAGACCATGCCAATCCTGATCGTCTGGGTCAGCGTTAGCAGTATGAGAGCCAGGACCATGACAGCAGGAAGAATGATGGCGAACTCGGCCGTTACCGTGCCATTATCGGATCGCCACCCTCGTCTCCGTCCATACCGTCTTTCAGCCGACGGCACTGAGCGCCTTCTTCACCAGCCCCATCAACAAAGTGCGTGTGGAAGGGGATTTGACAATTGCCAGCAATACACCGGCCAGCGTGGCGGCCGCCACCATGATCACGGCGTATTCAGCAGTGATGGCCCCGGATTCAGGCCTAGCCAGAACCACGCTCAGCCGCGCATGCAGGGCACGCACTCCAGAATCCATAGCCTGGCTGATGCGAACGTACAAAGCCGTCATGAACCTGCTGGAACGTTGCCTTATTCTTTGCAACCATTGTGATCCGGCACCTGCAGCAGACCATGTCGTAGCCGACACCAATTGGCCTCCTGCCTGCCTTGTCTGTAGATGGAAGACCGTTGCAACCTCTTGTGGATATGTCATCGTTCTCACCTTTGTCTTTCCTTGTCTTCCCCACCCCGGCGAATAGCCATTCCTCAAAGAATCGGCATCCGATACCTTTCACTGTGCCCGTTCCAGCACATCTCTGTCGCCTTGTCAGATACATGTGGACGAGTGGACCTGCATCGGCAACCTGTGGACAACTGTGCCCGTGAGAGCTCCACACCATCAGGACATCCCACCCGCAAAGGCCGCAATGCAAGGGATGACTCCGATCAGCACGAAGGCCGGCAGAATACACAGCCCGGTCGGCACCAGCAGCCTGACCGCGATCGTCGCCGTGGTCTGGGCCAGCGCGCTGCGGGCATGGTGATCCAGCTGACGGATGGTTGTCTCGATACGCGTCAGAGGCGATGATCCCAAACGCCATGACGGCTCCAAACAGTCAGCCAGGACCTGCATGGACTGCCCGTAATCAGGATCGCCGATCGCTCCCGACCAGGATAGATCCCATCCGTTGCCACGTCCGAGCAGGTGAGCCACTTGAACCATCCGAAGCCCATAAGAGCCTGGCAACAGCCCGCCAATAACACCCAGGGCTCTGGGCAGAGAAGCCCCCTGACGAACAGCGACCCCCAGCAAGGCCAATACCAGGCTCAACGGCGGAGTTGATGCCTGCTCTTCGGCTAATCGCTCACCCAAACCGTCAAATTCCATGAGCAGAAGAGCCAGGACGGTCGACAGAGCGGCAATCAGCGGTTTCAAATCCATAGATCCTCCATGCCCAGATCGTTCATCAGCTGATGTATCCAAACCAGACCAACAACATAGAAGGCCGCTCCAAGAATCAGACATATGGTTCCCGGGCCGGGGCGACATAGGAAGGTCAACGGTCGCGCACCCATGAACTCGCCCATGATGATTGTCAACACCGGCAAGGTCGACAAGAGGCGGATCGTGGCCCTGGGCACAGCAAAGGCTTTTTCCCGGGCCTCATCTAGCGCCGCCCGCCGCCTCTGCATAACCGCCACGGTCCGCAGCCCATCAGAAGCCCGGCAACCCATGATGGCGCTGAGCCCATAACAGGCCATCAGAGCCTGGGCCATAATTGTCAGAGTCGGCCCCCGTTCCTGAGGCAGGCATCGGTTCTCCAACATGGCCATGACACGTTCCCGCGTGACCTCTTGGGTGGCGAACCGCCGCCCGGATGCCTCCTCGAAAGCCTCTATCAGACCGCCTCCATTGTCGACAAAGGCAAGCAGGGAAGTGATCAGCACCGCCAGGCCGGGCCGATCCGACTGTGCAGAGGGCTTGACTGACATGGCCTTGAGCCTTGCGGCCACGTCGCCTCTATGCGGAAGCAGGGCCAGACAGGCAACAGACGTTATCATCGCAGCCAACCAAGCTGCAGTCTCGCCATTCATAATCCACCTCAACTACGCAGCGTTCGCCGAGGCGCTGGTCACAATGCCCCACTGCCTGGCAAACTTCGACCAGGCCGTTCCATATGTAGCTGCCCCTCGGCCCGGCCAGGTACAGACAGCCTCCCCCAAAAGCCGACCGTCAACGGTCGTCGTCAGTCGGCCAATCTGAGCGATATGTCTATGACCACCGGTTCGTTCCAGGTGGACAACAACGTCAAACGCCCCTTGGGCCAGAGCCGCCAAGGCCCTCGGCTCCAGCCCCGCCAGCAGCCCCAAGGCCGCCAACCTGGCAGGAACGCGTTCTACATTGTCGGCATGCAGAGTGGCCATGCCACCCCGATGACCAGAATTGAAAGCTCGCAGCAGATCCGCTATCTCCTCTCCCCGGCATTCACCCAGAATGATCCGATCGGGCCGCATGCGCAGTGTGGCCTTAACCAAATCGACTAGCCCCACACCCCCTGCCCCTTCAATGTTGGATTCTCTGGCAGCCAGGGAAACCAAGTTCCTATGACCGGCAATACGGCCCAGCTCACGGACTTCCTCTACGACAACCAGCCGCTGCTCCTGTGGACACATGCCCAGCAGGGCCCGCAGAAGTGTGGTCTTGCCGGCACCCGTGCCACCAGTCACCAGAATGGTCGCCCGATTGACCACTAGCGCCCGAAGGATAAAGAGCCAACTGGCGGGACACAGCCCGCCAGCAACCAGCTCCTCCAGACCGGGCGGGTTTCTGTTGGGCAGTCTGATGGAAATGGCAGCGCCTTCTGGAATGAGCGGGGCCAGCACGGCGTGGACCCTGATCCCCTCCCTGCTGGAGGCATCGGCCATGGGTCGAGCATCGTCCAGGCGACGCCCCAGCTGAGCGCATAACTGCACAGCAAAGTCCCTTACTGCCCGAGGGCCTGCAAACCCAGGCCGCAGCAGAACCTCCTCCATGCCCGCACCTCGGTCGATCCAGACATCGCCTTGTCCGGTCACTGCGATGTCAGTCACCGCGGGATCGCTCACCAGCCCATCCAAGTACCCGAAAGTGGGCGGCTGGGCGGAATCACCATCAGGGAATGAACCTTCGATGCTTTCCCCGCTCCTCTCGATCATTGGACAGCCTTAGACCGAGTCGGTTCGCGAGAAGAGACCCGCTCTTCCCTTCTTTCGCCGACGATCATTCCTGCGATCCGCTCCACCAGGGGATGAAGAGCCCGGGCGTAAGCAC
>NZ_JBVPQK010000277.1:0-3567 GCF_058197115.1 Bifidobacterium sp. POST2/T3 (B1) | reverse complement strand
GCAGACCTGCCCCACCTGCAGGTGCGATCCGGCGGCTCCACCAGCGTGGACATCTCAGCCAAGGGCATCGACAAGGCCTATGCCATGACCTCCCTGGCCAAGATACTGGGCGTAGATGTCGGTCAGATCGCTTTCGTGGGCGACCGGATGGATCCGGACGGCAACGATTATCCAGCTGCTATGGCCGGGGCCATGGCTCTGCGTGTGCATAATCCGGCCGATACCCTGGACCTGATCCGGGCTCTTGAGGCAGATCTGGTCTGAACCTGCTGAACCTGTCTGCAGACAATCCTGTGAGCGGATGGTCTGTGAACGGATGGTCTGTTCATGCACATGGCTTTGTCCTGCTTTCCTATCCTCAATGTTTGAGGGTTGGCTAGGCGTTATGTGCAACCTTTCATTGGCATCCGGCCGGTTCCGACAGGCCGCTTGTACTGTCGCCTCAGCCTTGGCTAGCTCGGCGCTGGACTTGCTGGCTCCTCGATCCTGCGCCGGCTGTGATCGCCCCGATCTTCTGCTATGCCCCACTTGCAGATCCCTGCTCTTCCGGCCCCTGTCGGTGCCTGCGCCCGCCTATGCCATGGGCCTGGCTCTGGCCTGTGCTCCATATCGAGGACCTGTCAGGCGGATCATTCTAGCTTGGAAGGACCACGACAACCGGCCCTTGGACGCACCCTTGGGCCAGGTCATGGCCGATCTTGCTCCAGTCCTGGCCAGACTGATCGATCCTCTGCTCCGGTCCAAGCCTGCGAAGGCGATCCTGGTGGTTCCCGCCCCCTCCTCGGCTGCCTCCCTGCGAAGGCGGGGGAGGGTTCATCTGCAGCCGATCCTTCTGTCTCTGGTTCAGGCTCTGCAGCAGCAGGGCCTGACTGCCAGTGTGGAACCCGCGCTGATCATGAACTCCGTCAGCACCAAGTCCGTCCAGGCGGGCGGCCGCCGGAACCGTTCGCGTCGGCTGGCAGGCCGGATCGCGGTTGCGGATCCCTTACGGTTGGCCGGCCATCCCGTCCTGGTGGTGGACGACATCATTACCACAGGATCCACCATCCGCCAGTGCGCTCGTGCCCTGGAGACCGCAGGCGCCCTGCCGTTGGCTGCCTTAGCTCTAGCGGCCGTTTCTCCAGGCCATGAGGATCTCTAGCGGGCCTGGACCACGGCCATCTCATCCCAGCGGGTGGTGGACCGGGGGGAGAGCATGCCCCGGTTCATGGCCCAGTCGGCCCCTGTATCTTCGTCGCCTCGGCCCTTGCCGCGGATGCCTCCGTAGCCTACGCCCACTCGGAAGGGCCCGAAACGACGGGTGGCATCCTCTAGGACATCCCCCAGACCATGGGTGTCCCGGGCTGCGTCCAGGCCTTCCAGGGTGTGGAAGTGGTCGGCATCAGTCAGGTCCAACAGAACCACCCCGGCTCGGATCCAGCGGGCGTGCGGATCCACTCGACCCTTGAGCGCCCGGCTGGCTGCGCCGGCGATGACCAGGGGGTCGTCGCTGGGATCCTCCAGGACGACAGTCCGGCCGACTGCGCAGAACTGCTGGGGCGCATAGGGACTGGTGGAGCAGAAGACCCGCACCTTGCCGCACAGGCCGTGCTGTCGACGCAGACGGCGGCAGGCCTTCTGGGCATAGATGCTCAGTGCCTGAGCCAGAGTGGTGTAGCCCTCGATAGGGTGGGAGAACATGCGCGAGCACAGAATCTGATCGGTGCGCACACCCCTGGCGGCATCCGCCTCGGGCTCGATGCAGGGCCGTCCCCTCAATTCCAGGACAGTGCGCTGCAGCATGACGGAGAACCGGTGACGGATCAGCGAGGGATCGGCATTGCGCAGATCCAGAGCGGTGGTGATGCCCATGCCCATGAGCCTGCCTGTCAGCCGTCGGCCCACCCCCCAGATCTGGTCGACGGGCACTGATGCCAGAGCCTGGTCGCCGTACTGGGCTTCCACCTGGCTCCAGAGGGTGATTCCCTCGGTCGAGGGATGGTCCTTGGCCCAGTGGTTGGCCACCTTGGCCAGGGTCTTGGTAGGCGCCACCCCCACGCTGACGGGAATGCCGGTGGACCGCAGGACTGCGGCACGTAGCTCCCGGCAGATCTCGACAGTGCGCTTGTCGTTCCAGATGCTGTCCATGAAGCACTCGTCGATGGAATAGACCTCCTGGTTAGGCAGGAAATGGGCCATGATGGCCATCATGCGCCGGGAGAGGCTGGCGTAGAGCTCATAGTTGGAACTGCGGGCCACCACCCCGTCCTGCAGGGCCCGTTCACGAATGGTGAACCAGGGTGTGCCGTTGGTGATGCCCAGGGCCTTGGCCGGGCGGTTGCGGGCCACTACGCAGCCGTCATTGTTGGACAGCACGACCACCGGACGGTCAGCCAGGGATGGATCGAAGACGGCCTCGCAGGAGGCAAAGAAAGAATTGGCATCAGCCAGGACTACTCGGCCTGTCAGAGCGGTCTCGGGTGCAGGATCGGCCGGTTTTGGCGCGCTCATGCCGACCCCCAGCCCGTGGAAGGATAGGTGGGTTTTCGGCCCTGGCTTTCCGTACGCCTGCGTTCATGCAGGGTGTGTCCGGGATAGGTGACCTGCGGCAGGGGAGAGCCGCTCCGGGATTCTCCCTTGGTATCTACCCGCTGCCAGTGGTAGTTGCCGATGACCACCCCCCAGATGACCAGTTCCTCGCCCTCCTGGGGCATAAAGTCGGGGTAGGCGGGGTTCTCGGCCCGCAACATGGTCCGTCCCTTGTACCTGGCCAGCCGCTTGACCAGCAGCTCGTCGTCCAGGATGGCGATGACGATGTCCCCCTCACGTGGCTCCAGGGAACGGTCGACCACCAGCAGATCCCCATCGAAGATGCCGGCGCCGGTCATGGAATCGCCTGCCACATGGATGATGAAGGTGGCGTCGGGGTGGACGATGACGTTCTGATCGAAGCTGAAGTCGCCGCTGAAGTAGTCCTGAGCGACTGAGGGGAAGCCGGCGTGGACGGCCTCCAAGGCCTGGGGAACGGGACTGGGGTGCCCTCGGAAGAGGCTCAGGGCATCGACCCGGCACTCCGGCAGAGAAGCAGGGGCCGCCTCTGGCGACCCATGGATGGTAGCGACCATGGCACACCTCGAACTCAATGACATTCGAACAAATGTTCGATTTCATTATGAGTCGGAGTCCGCCTCCCAGTCAATGCGGCGCGTCGGATCAGTCGGAACGGCCCACGCCCTCCTCGTCCTCGTCGGGGTCGCGGTGATATCTGGGCAGGGTGATCTCGAAGTCCGCTCCGCGCGGATCGTCCACCACCTGCACCTGGCCTCCATGCAGCTGGGCCGCCCAGCGCGCGATGGACAGTCCCAACCCGGTGCCGCCCGACTCCGTGCCCGGCCCGGCCTTGCCTTTGACGAAACGCCGGAAGATGTCGGTGCGGGCCTCGGGAGGTATCTGTGAGCCGAAGTTGACCACGTTGGTGACTATGGTCTCCTGCTGCCGGTCCTCGTGGGCTTGGATCAGCACCGTGGTGCCGTCGGCCGAGTGCTTCAGGGCGTTGCTGATGACGTTGGTGAAGAGCTGGCGCAGCCG
>NZ_JBVPQK010000276.1:0-3586 GCF_058197115.1 Bifidobacterium sp. POST2/T3 (B1) | reverse complement strand
GCGTGTATCCGATCCAAGCTGTGGAGAAGCACTACGCCTGGGGCTCACATGACCGACTGCAGCGCATGTTCCATCTGCATGAGTCAGACGAACGCCAGGGGGACACCTTGGCGGAGATGTGGTTCAGCGGACACACCGAATCCCCCTCGCCCCTGACCCTGCCCGATGGCTCGCTGCTGCCTCTGACCGTGGCCATTCGCCGCAATCCCATGGCCATGCTAGGGGAGCGGGACTCCCGCCTCTTCGGCCCCACCCTGCCCTACCTGTTCAAGATCATCTCGGCCCGCATTCCTCTGTCTTTGCAGGTGCATCCCCTGGATTTCGAGGCCCGTGCCGGTTTCAACCGTGAGAATGCCCTGGGGGTACCTGACGACGATCCCAGCCGCTCCTTTCACGACAGTCTGGCCAAGAACGAGATGGTGGTGGCCTTGGAGCCCTTCCAGGCCTGTGTAGGCTTCGCGACCATCTCCACGCAGCTGACTCTCCTACGCGCCGTGGACCACCCTCTGGCCGAGCTGATGACCGAGGCGTTGACCGCCCGCACCTTCCACCTGGGGGTTCCCCCGGCCCACTTTGCTGCGGCTGATGCCATGATGCCGGTCTCCTCTCTGATCTGGCCGGACTCCCGCCGACGTATTTTCCGGGCCTTCCACGCCGCTGTTACTGCTGAACCAGAGGCGGCCCGAGGTCTGGAGGAAGCCTTGGAGGCTGCTGCTGGGCGGCTGCGATCCAAGCGGGCGGGATCTGTGCTGGACCATGCCCTGTGTGCCGCTCGAGCCTTTCCGGATGACCCCGCTGTGCTCTGCTTGCTTATGCTCAACCCTGTGGACCTGGAGGAGGGCGATTCGGTCTATATCCCGGCCGGGACCCCTCACGCATACATCCACGGCACCGCGGCAGAGATCATGACCAACTCCGACAATGTGCTCAGGGCCGGCATGACACCTAAGCATCGGGACATTCCCAACCTCCTGCACAGTCTGGACTGCCAGCCTTCGGTCCCCATTGACCCATCAAGCTCCATGATCGCCACCCTGATCATGCACAATATGGTGACCTACCGGCCCAAGATCAATGAATACATGCTTGTCTACGGGCACGTGGAGGAGGGTGGAGCCACTTGGCCCCTACTCAATAGGCTTCAGCAGCGCTACGGGGATCTGATAGAGCGTCTGGGGCCGCGCCACCTGATGATTCCCCGCCGTGGACCACGCATCATCGTCTGTACTGATGGCCGGATCCGTTGCACGGCCGCTGAACAGTCCTGTGTACTGGACCAGGGGCGGGCACTCTTTATTCCCTCCGAGGATGGCCGTGTCGACATCACCATGCCCCAAGATTCCAACGATGCCGGCGGATCTTTCCTCCTGGCTTCGACTCCGGTCTGACCTCGTATGAGTGCGGTTCGCTTAGGGTGGACAATGCAGGGGTCAAAATTGTGGGACACGCCGTGGCGGACGGCACGCATGCGGGTTTGCTCATGTCCGCCATATGTCCGTATAATCCTAGCGTATTCCGTGGTTGTCGAAGATGAGCGACCACCGAAGCCATGCTTGAGTACACCAGTATGGACGATTCAGGTCATTTGGCCCGGGTCTTCGTTTGCGTTATGGTGTTCCCTTGTGATGGTTCGTGGTACGGCACGAAAGTCGCGTCGGAACATAAACGGGAGTGATTCTAGATGAAGCATGCTGCGCACAGGGCTTCGGCCAGGCGGGGCGCAGGTGTCGGCAGTCGGTCGACCGGCCGATCGTCGGGCATAACCCAGGCAGCAGGCATTGAGGGTCTTGATGGTGCCTTGACAGCCAAGCTCAACGAGGTAGCCCCTCGGACCCGTCGTTCCATCCGTCTAGCGGCCAAGGCCTCAGCTCGTCGCTCTCATATCATGACCGGTTCTGCTCTGACCGTCCTGGTTGGTGCTGCCGCTTCCTCCATGGCTGTCAGCCAGGCTCGGGGCGACTGGTCCATGCCCTTGGCCGACAGTGTCGCCATCAATTTGGTCACTCCCTCATCTCCCGCTGGCGCCTCTGGAGCAAATGGTGATGCAAGGGTCTCTCGTTCTGATTACCGTCAGCCCTTGGCAACAGCTTCACAACGCAACGAGGGCAGCTGGGAGCTGGGCGAATCAGAACCCGATGCCGGGCAAATGTCTAAATCCCTGGCCAGCAATCCGGTCGTGGCTGTGCTGATGGATGCTAACCGATCAGTACTGCCGGCAGGATTCAATCCCAACCATGTCACTGGAGATGCGGGCAATGCCTACGAGTTCAGCCAGTGCACCTGGTGGGCCTATGTCCGTCGTCACCAGCTGGGTCTGCCGGTGGGTTCACACATGGGCAATGCCAAGGATTGGTCCGGTTCTGCTCGCTCCCTGGGCTATTGGGTGGACAACACGCCACGCAATGTCGGCGATATCGTTGTCTTCCAGGCCGGCCAGGAAGGTTCGGATCCCACTTATGGCCATGTGGCCATCGTCGAGAAAATCAATCCCGACGGTTCCATCGTCACCTCCGAGTGTGGTGCCATCATGAACGGAAAGACTTACTCTCGCACCTTGTCCAATGTGCACGCTTTGAACTACATCCACTACTGATCCTTGACTGCGCGGATCGTGTCCTCTTGTACTTGGTTCTTGTTCCCAATACGTGATAGAATTGTGCCCGATGAAAAAAACACGCAAGTATGTGAGCATGATGGCAGCGGCCACAATCTGTGGCATGCTTTCCATCGGTATACCCGCCGTGGCCCAGGCCAGTGACGGCAGTGAAGCCGCAGTCACTTCGTCGCGTTCATTCACCCCTGGCAGCAAGGTTCGTGCCGATCTGCTGACTGAGTCGACGGCTACCACCGTCGAAAAGGACAGCAGCTGGGGTGGCATCGAGTCTTTGAACGTTCCTGCCACTAAGTCTCAAGCCGAGAAAGATGCTGAAGCCAGAGCCCAGCAGGCTCAGGAACAAGCTCAGGCTGCAGCCAGTCGGCGTCAGTCCGCACAGCAGGTCAGTCGTTCGTCTGCTCGCGCCAGCACCCCCAGCACAGTTACCGATGTGCCGGTCTCCGGAACGGGTGCAGATGTGGTCAACTACGCCCTTCAGTTCCAGGGGATTCCCTATGTGTTTGGAGGGACCGATCCTGCCACGGGCTTCGACTGCTCTGGATTCACCCAGTATGTGTTCGCCCACTTCGGCATCGGTCTGCCCCGCATAGCCGCTGCCCAGGGTTCGGCTGGCGTGCCGGTTACGGATCCAGCCCCTGGCGACCTGATGGTGGCCCCAGATGGCAGCCATGTCGGGATCTATGTTGGCGGCGGTCGTATGATTCACGCCCCGTCCCCCGGCCAGAGCGTCAAGGTTCAGGCGGTCTACCAGATCTTCAACTATCGCCGTCTGGTCTGAGGCAGAGTTTTATACAGGCTTAACGCCCCTACGGGGGCGTTTTGTATATTCAGAGTCGAAGTTCCTCGCGTGTTGGCCTTGCCAACTTATCGATCAGGTCTGCATGCGATATTCTGACAGAAAGAGCGGTGTCGGTTTGTCATCGCCAAGTTTAAAGGAGGTCGTCGGATGAGCAACGACAAGGCTGTTCTGGT
>NZ_JBVPQK010000275.1:0-3586 GCF_058197115.1 Bifidobacterium sp. POST2/T3 (B1) | reverse complement strand
AGCCCCGGGCTCCGTTTGTTGCCGCTGCGAGCGGCGTTTGCGCCGACAGGCGCTTGCATGGTTCGGCGTTTTCATTTTTATTCCCAAATCGAAGCCAGCATGGCTTGCCGGTCGCTACCAGAAGCCGACCCGCTGAGCTACGCTGAGAGGTATGGAACTTCATGTACTGGAACACCCGCTGATCGAGCACAAGCTGACCGTACTGCGGGACAAAAACACCCCTTCCAACACCTTCCGCGAGCTGATCAGCGAACTGGTCATGCTTGAGGCCTACGAGGCCACCCGCAATCTGGACATCGAGGACCACCCCATCGAGACCCCGGTCGCTCCCATGGTGGGCAAGAAGCTCTGCTCCCCGCGCCCCATGGTGGTCCCCATCCTGCGCGCCGGACTGGGCATGCTTGACGGCATGACCCGTCTGCTGCCTACCGCTGAGGTCGGATTCCTCGGTCTCAAGCGCGACGAGAACACTCTGGACATCATCACCTACGCCAACCGTCTGCCAGAGGACCTCTCCGGCCGTCAGTGCTTCCTGCTGGATCCCATGCTGGCAACCGGTGGCACCCTGATCGCCGCCACCAAGTACCTGGCCGAGCGCGGCGCCAAGGATGTGACCTCCATCAACATTCTGGCTGCTCCCGAGGGTCTGAACCGCCTCAAGGAGGAAATGGACCCCTCCATCAACCTCAAGGTGGTGGTCTGCGCAGTCGATCAGAAACTGAACGAGCACGCCTACATCGTTCCCGGCCTGGGCGATGCCGGCGACCGCCTTTACGGCGTCATCGACTGATCCAACGAACTGACAGGGCACGAACCCCATACCTGACAAGGACCCGAATCCTGCACGATTCGGGTCCTTTTTTCAACGGTGTTCGATGGCCGTCCCGTTGGATGATGCGCAAGAAAGACCCCAGCTAAGCTCAATAAGGCACCTCTAGACCGATTATCTAAGCAGATCGACTACCTAGACAGAACAACAGCACCATTGGCTCCGTATTAGTTCGTAGTGTGACATTCCTGTCTACACGCAAAGTTTCGCCGGTAAGCGTGGCTACGGTAGAAGCACCGGACTTCCCTCCCCTACCCGTCAGCGAGGATGGACGCTATGAAGCCGTCGGCCCTGCTGCGTCAGAAAGCTTGGCGGCCCAGTCATCAGGCCTGCAAATCTCTCGACCCCTATCTTCTTGCATCCACCTCATTACACCCACCTTTCGCACGAGCATGCCTAATCGCTGATCACCAACCCTGGTTCTTCCCTGGTCTGACCCTGAAAACACCCTGAGTGGGCCTTGCCTGGTGTTGCAATAAGAACAGCGGCATTCAAGGGCGAGAAAGGAGCACACCATGGAGGGCAAGTCCCTTTCCCTAGGTGGATCAATCACAGGAACCGGAGCCTCAGGACCGATGGGTGGGGGCGGCTCGCAAACCGCAGATCGAACCAAGGCACGCACTCCTGGCCTGGCCTCCCTGGTGCAGTCCTTTCTGCATGAGCATCGGTCCTCCTACACGGTCATGGTTCTGGCAGTCATGGCCGCTTCAGTCCTTACCAGCGCCTGGGCCCAGGTAGCCATTGCCGCTCGGAAGGGCGACGGGATGCCAGATGCTCGCGCAATGAATTCCTACGACCGCGCTATGACCCTGTCCTTACAAGACGGCGCTTCACTGATATCCATAATGTACGCCTGCATATGCGGGTTTGTCTCCATCTTCCTCGTCATCACTTCTGTGGGGTTCCTGATCGAGCGCCGTCGTCGCGAATATGCCATGATGCGGCTTTCGGGCGCCTCTCCCCGCACGGTGAGACTCATCTCCCTGTTGGAATTCATGATTCCGGTAGGCTTATCCGCCCTCGTGGGCAGTTTGGCGGGATGCCTGCTGGTGCCCGCATTCGCCAAGTCCCTGATTAACTCAGGCCTTGAAGCGCTAGAAATGACCGCGCATCCCCACCCCATGGGGATTGTCCTCGCCTTCGCCGGGATACTCCTGGCAGGCCTCTTAGGAACCTGGTTCGCTGCCAGAAGGATTACCGCCATCTCTCCCATCGAGGCTTTGCAGGACTCAGAAAATCGGTCGGGAACCAAATCAATTGGTCCTCTTCGCCTGATAATCGCCCTGGCTGGACTGGCTGGAGGACTGGCCATGGTCTATCACCGCTTCAATGGCATGGACATTGAAATCCAGATCCTGGCCACGACCGGCTGTCTGCTGGTCATCATCGGTGCCCTGGCTCCTGTCCTGGTTCCGGCGTGCGCCAACCTGATCGGCATCCCCTTCCAACTGGCTTTCCGGGGTGCAGGTCTCCTGGCGCGGCAAAGGGCGCGCAAGGAAAACCGGAGCTCCACCGCCATCGCGGTGCCGATCATACTGATGCTGGTCATCGTGACCGGATTGATAGCCCTAGGAAGGTCCAGCTGGGCGCAATTATCCCTCAGCCGAAACAAGCCGGTTGCTGCCGAAGTCATGGTCACAACAGATACCAAAGACACCAGGGATTTGGACCGGCAACTTCGCTCGTCCGCAGATGTAGGATCCGCCGTCACCTACAGCAAAGAATCTTGGAGAAGAGCAGGTAACACAGACAGCAAAAGCGATGCACCTTTCATAAGCGCCATGCACATCAACAAAAGCGGCAAGGCGCTTGACACGATCAGTCCTGCTTTCATCACAGGCTCGGCTGCAGACCTGGGACCAGGTAAGGTCGCCGTCACATCGAAAGGCCACAGTCAGGAAAAGAATCCCCTCGGACGCACGCTGACCTTAATCGACAAAAACGAAAAGCGTCACACGCTGACCATCACCGCCATTGTTGACATGACACCGACAGGGCAGACGACAGGCGACTACCTGATCATGGATGACAGCCTGTCACAACTGGCTCCCGACAACAGAGGGTTGACCACCCTGGTCAGGACCGCTCCCCGAGTCCAGACAAACGATTTGATCAGTAAGCTCAACGCTTCATGGGACAGCAAGGGCATCAAGGCCTGCACCAAGAAGGAGTACATTCGTTCCGACATCCAAAGGTCACAGAAGGTGCAGCGGGCCATGCCCCAGATAGCGAACGGGGCCATCGTCCTGACGGCCATCTTCCTGATCCAGGCATGCGCCATCGCAGTCAATGAGCGCCGCCAGGAGAACCGAAGGATGCAGGCTGCCGGTGTTTCACGTGGAACATTGGTCTGCTCCTCGATTGTGGAGTCAGTAATCGATGCCCTTTCGGCAATCCTTCTTTCAGCCCTGGCCATGGCGGGGGTGCTTGCCGTCATCTTCCACCAGTTGTCCGGCCAGATAGACATGAGCGTCGTGCCTCTCCCCTACGGCTACTTCCTGGTCATGGCACTCTGGGCGATAGGCCTGGCCGCTGCGGCCTCAGGCCTGTATAGCTGGTTCAGCTCTCGGGCAGATACGACTCGAAGATAATCCCATCAAAGTCCGGACTGGCCTCCTCCTGCGCATGCTCGGAGCGGACGGTCCAGGCGATGGGCGTTCCACCTAGAAACCGATAGAGACGCATGGGCAGTGAGTGCCCGCTGTGCCACTCGCAGGCCACGAAGTCCGGCCGCCCCAGCCAGTTGAAGAGGAGGGA
>NZ_JBVPQK010000274.1:0-3586 GCF_058197115.1 Bifidobacterium sp. POST2/T3 (B1) | reverse complement strand
TGGCGGAATGGTAGACGCGCTGTCTTCAGGTGGCAGTGAGCTGATGCTCGTGAGGGTTCAACTCCCTCCGTTCGCACCAAACAAAACGCCGTTGGCAAGGAATCCTCCCTGTCGACGGCGTCTTTTTATATCTCGCCTGCCAAGCGGCTTTTACAGGCGAGCGGCAATCATCTCCTTGATCTTCCCATCCTCCGCATTGGCCATGAAGTACTCTGCAAAATGCTCGCCGGAAATGGTCTCTTTAAGGAAGCCCTGGTCAATCCGCTCCAGCACCTCCGGCAACGGACGATAGACCTGATTCTTTACATCACGCAGGATGCCGGCATTGCGACGCTCCGGCACCGCCCGCTCCTTGGGATAGCCGCCACCGGCTGGCTCGGCAAAGAGACGCTCGAAAATCAGCTTCAGGTTCAGCTCGGCTCCCCACCCAAACCCTTTGGCGAAGGGGATCGAGAGGGCATTGCCCCCGTTGATCTGGCTGAACAAGTAGGCGTCAGTCGGATCCACGGCCAACCCGCAGACCACGCCAGGGAAACTGTTCAGGGCCGTCATGGCCCCCTGACCAGTTCCGCACCCACTGACGACGAAATCGGCCGCCTTGCTATTGAGCAGGATCGAAGCCAGCAGGCCATTCTGCACGTAGGTCAGCTGGCTCTCACCATCCTTGCCGTACATGCCATAGTTGAAGGCCTGAAGCCCTTTCTGATCGCAGACCTCCTTCAAGGTCGCGAAAATCAGGGCGTTCTTCGAGGCCTGCGAGTTCTCGTTGATCAACGCTACTTTCATGCTCTGCCTACTCTCCCTCAGCACTGATTGATTTCACTACCCGTCTGAACCCCTGCACCCCCTCGGGCAGGCAGCCCGAAAGCTTCTTACCGCGGCCTTACTGAGGCTGCTTGCCGATATAGGCCAGAATGCCGCCATCGACATACAGCACCTGCCCGTTGACGAAGTCCGAGGCCGACGAGGCCAGAAAGACCGCAGGACCCTGGAGGTCCGAGGGATTGCCCCATCGGGCTGCGGGCGTCTTCGAAACGATGAACTGATCGAAGGGATGCCTGGACCCATCTGGCTGACGCTTACGCAGAGGCGCGGTCTGCGGGGTGGCGATGTAGCCAGGTCCGATGGCATTGCACTGAATGTTGGCACCGCCGTATTCCGCACAGATGTTGCGGGTCAGCATCTTCAATCCGCCCTTGGCAGCCGCATAGGCCGAGACGGTCTCACGCCCCAGCTCGCTCATCATCGAGCAGATGTTGATGATCTTCCCGTGTCCCTGCCGGATCATCCCCGGCAGGACGGCTTTGGAAACTATGAAAGGCCCAATGAGGTCCACATCCACCACCTTGCGGAAGTCCTCGACAGTCATGTTCAGCATGGGGATCCGCTTGATGATGCCGGCATTGTTGACCAGAATGTCGATGGTGCCGACCTCCCTGTCAATCCGGTCGACCATGTCGGCCACGGCACCCTCATCGGTCACGTCGCAGACATAGCCCCGGGCCGGAATACCTGCCTGCCTGTAGGCCTGGGTCCCCTTGTCCACCGATGAGCGCCTTGAAGCATTGAAAACGATGGTCGCGCCCGCCTCATGCAGGGCGGAGGCTATTGCAAACCCGATCCCGTATACAGCGCCGGTCACCAAGGCCACCTTCCCCTTCAGAGAGAACCTCGACATGGAAAACTCTGCCATGATGACCTCCTCATCACCGACTGTTGCGCTCACGGAAACTATGTAGGGCATGCCGCATCTGCAGATGTACGGCCGAACAGCACCACCGCTGGATTGGCCTCAAACTATCAGGCAACGACTTCTGCGACAAGAAAGTTGCAGGCGCTTTCAACCTCGTATGTGCAACACTCCGGACCGATATTCCAGGGGAGACGGCCGGGCTGCAAAACAGTAGGATGTTCGATGAAACCAGCCCATCAACGAGGAAGGCACCATGGTTCAGACCCCGTCAACACCACTGGAGTATGCCCAGGCAGCGGTCGACACACTCCGCCGCACGTATCCGAACCCGGCCGACCTTCCGCCGACCCAACACTTCCACTACCATCAGGGCGTCCTTCTGTCTGGAGTGCACCAAACCTATCTGATCAACAATGACGAATCCTATCTGGAGTACATAAGGGGTTGGATCGAATCCAACCTGGATGACCAGGGCCACGTGCTCAACCACGATCCCGTATGCTTGGACGACATCCAGCCAGGCATCCTCCTCTTCCCCCTTTATGATCATTTCGGATCCTCCCGGTACAAGACCGGCCTGGACCAGTTGGCCGACGACCTTGAAGCCTATCCAAAGAACGACGAGGGCGGATTCTGGCACAACGACGGAGTACCGCGGCAGATGTGGCTGGATGGGCTCTATATGGGCGGCCCCATGATGGTGGAATACGGTACCCGCTTCGGACGCAGGAATCTGGCGGACGAGGCCGTCAGACAGGCCCTCCTGATGCAGAGGAAAACCCGCGTACCTGAAACCGGGCTCTGGCGGCACGCCTATGATCCCGATCGTAAGGAACCCTGGGCCGACCCTGTAACAGGCCTTTCGCCCGAATATTGGGGGCGGTCCATCGGCTGGGTGCCCATGGCAGTAGTCAATGAACTGGAACTGCTGCCGCAGAGCCACCCGGGGCGCGAGGATCTGCGAAACCTGGTCCGCGACCTGCTGACCGCAGTCTGCCGCTATCAGGGCCCCGACGGCCGTTGGTGGCAGGTTCTCGACAAGGTCGGCCAGGCGGGCAACTGGCCCGAGAACTCTTGCACCTGTCTCTTCGTAGCCGCCATCTGCAAGGCCGTAGACCAAGGCATTCTGGACAAGACCTATCTGGAAGTAGCCAACAAAGGATATGAGGGGGTCATAACGAGCCTCGAGTGGCAGGGAGATGACCTCCTCATCGGCGACATCTGCGTAGGAACCGGCCCCGGCAGCTATGAGGAATACTGCCAGCGACCCACCAGCATCAACGACATGCACGGGGTGGGCGCCTTCCTGCTCATGTGCGCAGGAATGGAACGCATCCGGGTCTAGTCTGCTGACTGTTGTTTCTCCCCGCCCTCTTCGATGTCCTGGTCGTCGAAGACCTTGCGACCCTGGTAAAGATCGAGGTCCAGCTCCTTCTCGGTCCTGGCCACAATGACTGCCGTGTTGGCGGCACCAGCCACGTTCACCAGCGTGCGGCCCATATCCACAATCTGGGAAATAGGCTGCATGATAGCGATGAATGGTACGGGCAGGCCAGCCGCCGTGAATAGGGAGGTGGCGGTGATCGTGGCTGTGCCGGGCACGCCTACCGTCCCCACGGAAACCACCAGGGCAAAGACGATCAGGAGGGCGAAACGCAGGGGGGAGTAAGGAATCCCCTGAGCATTGATAGCGAAGACCGCCAGGAGAACTGGCCAGAGCCCGGCGCATCCGGGCATGCCCAGATTGGCTCCCAGACTGGCCACGAAGGAAGCCGTCTCTTCGGGAACACCGGCAGAGCGCAGCTGACGGACCGTGACAGGAATGGTGCCGATGCTGCTCTCGGAGGTGAAGGCCACCACGCCCGCCGGCCAAAGGGAGCGGAAGAAGGGCAG
>NZ_JBVPQK010000273.1:0-3590 GCF_058197115.1 Bifidobacterium sp. POST2/T3 (B1) | reverse complement strand
GCGTGTATCCGATCCAAGCTGTGGAGAAGCACTACGCCTGGGGCTCACATGACCGACTGCAGCGCATGTTCCATCTGGATGAGTCAGACGGGTGCCCGGGGGATACATTGGCGGAGATGTGGTTCAGCGGACACACCGAATCCCCCTCGCCCCTGACCTTGCCCGACGGCTCGCTGCTGCCTCTGACCGTGGCCATCCGCCGCAATCCCATGGCCATGCTGGGGGAGCGCGACTCCCGCCTCTTCGGCCCCACCCTGCCCTACTTGTTCAAGATCATCTCGGCCCGCATCCCTCTGTCTCTGCAGGTGCATCCTTTGGATTTCGAAGCCCGTGCCGGCTTCAATCGTGAAAATGCCCTGGGAGTGCCTGACGACGATCCCAGCCGCTCCTTTCACGACAGTCTGGCCAAGAACGAAATGGTAGTGGCCCTGGAGCCCTTTCAGGCCTGTGTAGGCTTCGCGACCATCTCCACCCAGCTGACTCTCCTGCGCGCCGTGGATCACCCTCTGGCCGAGCTGATGACCGAGGCGCTGACCGCCCGCACCTTCCACCTGGGGGTTCCTCCGGCCCGCTTTGCCGCGGCTGATGCCATGATGCCGGTCTCCTCCCTGATTTGGCCGGACTCCCGCCGACGTATCTTCCGGGCCTTCCACGCTGCCGTGACTGCCGAGCCAGAAGCAGCCCGAGGCCTGGAGGAAGCCTTGGAGGCTGCTGCCGGGAGGCTGCGGTCCAGGCGGGCGGTAGCCGTGCTGGACCATGCCCTGTGTGCCGCACGAGCCTTTCCGGATGACCCCGCTGTGCTCTGCTTGCTTATGCTCAACCCTGTGGATCTGGAGGAGGGCGATTCGGTCTATATCCCCGCCGGGACCCCTCACGCATACATCCACGGCACTGCGGCAGAGATTATGACCAACTCCGACAATGTGCTCAGGGCCGGCATGACCCCCAAACATCGGGACATTCCCAACCTCCTGCGTAGCCTGGACTGCCAGCCTTCGGCCCCCATTGACCCATCGAGCTCCATGATTGCCACACTGATCATGCACAATATGGTGACCTACCGGCCCAAGATCAACGAATACATGCTGGTCTACGGGCATGTGGAGGAGGGTGGAGCCACTTGGCCCCTGCTCAATAGGCTTCAGCAGCGATACGGGGATCTGATAGAGCGTCTGGGGCCCCGCCACCTGATGATTCCCCGCCGTGGACCACGCATCATCGTCTGTACTGATGGCCGGATTCGTTGCACGGCCGCTGACCAGTCCTGTGTTCTGGACCAGGGGCGGGCCCTCTTCATTCCCTCCGAGGACGGCCGTGTCGACATCACCATGCCTCAAGATTCCAACGATGCCGGCGGATCCTTCCTCCTGGCCTCGACTCCGGTCTGATCTGGTATGAGTCCGGTTCGCTCAGGGTGGACCATGCAGGGTTCAAAACTGTGGGACACGCCGTGGCGGACGGCACGCATGCGGGTTTGCTCATGTCCGCATAATGTCCGTATAATCCTAGAGTATTCCGTGGTTGTCGAAGATGAGCGACCACCGAAGCCATGCTTGAGTACACCAGTATGGACAATTCAGGTCATTTGGCCTGGATTCTCGCTTGCGTTATGGTGTTCCCTTGTGATGGTTCGTGGTACGGCACGAAAGTCGCGTCGGAACATAAACGGGAGTGATTCTAGATGAAGCATGCTGCGCACGGGGCTTCGGCCAGGCGGGGCACAGGTGTCGGCAGTCGGTCGACCGGTCGATCGTCGGGCATAACCCAGGCAGCTGGCATTGAGGGTCTTGATGATGCCCTGGCAGCCAAGCTCAACGAGGTAGCCCCTCGGACCCGTCGTTCTATCCGTCTGGCGGCTAAGGCCTCAGCCCGTCGCTCTCATATCATGACCGGTTCGGCCCTGACCGTCCTGGTCGGTGCTGCCGCTTCCTCTATGGCGGTCAGCCAGGCTCGGGGCGACTGGTCCTTGCCTTTGGCCGACAGTGTCGCAATCAATTTGGTCACCCCCTCATCCTCTACCGGCTCCTCCAGCGCAACTGGTGGTGCAAGGGTCTCCCGTTCTGATTACCGCCAGCCCCTGCCGACGGCCTCACAACACAACGAGGGCAGCTGGGAGCTGGGTGAATCCGAACTCGATGCCGGGCAGATGTCCAAATCTCTGGCCAACAATCCGGTCGTGGCTGTGCTGATGGATGCCAACCGATCAGTACTGCCGGCAGGGTTCAATCCCAACCATGTCACTGGAGATGTGGGCAACGCCTATGAGTTCAGCCAGTGCACCTGGTGGGTCTACGTCCGTCGTCACCAGTTGGGACTGCCGGTGGGCTCGCACATGGGCAATGCCAAGGACTGGACCGGCTCTGCACGCACCCTGGGCTATTGGGTGGACAATACGCCGCGCAATGTCGGCGACATCGTGGTCTTCCAGGCCGGCCAGGAGGGTTCGGATTCCACCTATGGCCATGTGGCCATCGTGGAGAAGATCAATCCCGATGGTTCCATCGTCACCTCCGAGTGCAGTGCCAACATGAACGGAAAGACATACTCTCGCACCTTGTCCAATGTGCACGCTCTGAACTACATCCACTATTGATCCCTGACTGCGCGGATCGTGTCCTCTTGTGTTTGATCCCTGTGCCAGATACGTGATAGAATTGTGACCAATGAAAAAGACACGCAAGTATGTGAGCATGATGGCAGCTGCCACAATCTGTGGCATGCTCTCCATCGGTATACCCGCCGTGGCCCAGGCCAGTGACGGCAGTGAAGCCGCAGTCACTTCGTCGCGTTCATTCACCCCCGGCAGCAAGGTACGTGCCGACCTGTTGACCGAGTCGACGGCTACCACCGTCGAAAAGGATAGCAGCTGGGGTGGCATCGAGTCTTTGAACGTTCCTGCCACCAAGTCTCCGGCCGAGAAGGATGCGGAAGCCAAGGCCCAGCAGGCTCAGGAACAGGCCCAGGCTGCAGCCAGTCGGCACCAGTCCTCGCAGCAGGTCAGTCGTTCGGCTGCTCGTAGCAGTACAGTCAGCACAATCACTGAAGTGCCGGCCACTGGCAGGGGCGCAGATGTGGTCAACTATGCTCTTCAGTTCCAGGGGGTTCCTTATGTGTTTGGTGGGACCGATCCGGCCACGGGTTTTGACTGCTCTGGATTCACCCAGTATGTGTTTGCTCACTTCGGCATCGGCCTGCCGCGCACAGCCGATGCGCAACGTTCAGTGGGTGTGCCGGTCACGGATCCTGCTCCTGGCGACCTGATTGTGACCCCTGAGGGCAGCCATGTGGGCATTTATGTTGGCGGTGGCCGCATGATTCATGCCCCGGATGTCGGTCGGACCGTAACAGTCGAGAAGCTTTATCGGGCTTTCGAGTATCGTCGTCTGGTCTGAGACACATTTGTGCATGTAACCTCAACGCCCCCTTGTGGGGCGTTTTGCATATTCAGAGTCGAAGTTCCTCGCGTGTTGGCCCTTGTCAACTTATCGATAAGGTCTGCATGCGATATTCTGGCAGAAAGAGCGGTGTCGGTTTGTCATCGCCAAGTTTAAAGGAGGTCGTCGGATGAGCAACGACAAGGCTGTTCTGGT
>NZ_JBVPQK010000272.1:0-3600 GCF_058197115.1 Bifidobacterium sp. POST2/T3 (B1) | reverse complement strand
ATCAGGGCATCGCTGACTTCCACTCTAGCCGGGAAAACGTGCCGACGGCGGGGTTTTCCTCAGAGTCGGTAGACGAAACCCTCCCAGGGGGACAGGCGGCCGGTCAGCAAGGAGCTGGCAGTCTGCTCGGGCCGGTAGGTGGATATGAGAATCCGATCGGGATCCACCGCCCCAAGAGCCATAGAGGTGAATCCGGTCTGGTCCAGGCCCAGAAGTGCTGCGGTTTCAGGCGGTAATGAGGCCGGGCGGCTGCTCAGGTTGACCACAACCAGCAGGCGCTGACAGGGCAGGGCATCCAAAACGCTGGCAGCCTCGGGACCCGACATGGGCTCCGGAGCCTGGTCCAAGGAACGGGTGAATGAATAGATCTGGTCCGCATCCGGATCCAGAAGGGTGAAATCGCCGGCTGCCACGACCGGATTGGTGTGCCGCAGGCGAATCAGCTTACGGTAGAAGGCCAGAACCGAATCCGGGTCGCGCAGCTCAGCCTTGGCGTTGACCTTGTCCCTATTAGGGTTGACGGCCAGCCAGGGCTCCTTTGGAGCATATGGAGCGGTGAAGCCAGCGAACTTGGTGGAATCCCACTGCATGGGGGTGCGGGCGTTGTCACGACTCATATAAGCCAGAGCGGCCATCATGGACTCTGGATCCTGCTCATGCACCTGATCCACCCGCTGATGGTAGAGGTTGATGGATTCCAGATCCTGGTACTGGTCCAGGCTGGTGAAGCCGGCGTTGGTCATGCCCAGCTCCTCACCCTGATAGATGTAGGGGGTGCCTCGGTGCATGTGCAGGAGAAGCCCCAGGGCCTTGGCCGAACGCGAGCGCAGCTCCTCGCTGGAGGTGTCGCCCCAACGGGAGACGATTCTGGGCTGATCGTGGTTGTCGAAGTAGAGGCTGGCCCATCCAGCCTTGGCCACGGCCTGCTGCTGCTCGCCCATGACCGCCTTGAGCCGGGAGACCTGGAAGGGGCGGATGTCCCACTTGCTGTCCCCGGTGTCAACCTCGGTCTGGGTGAAGAGGAAAAGCATGTCCAGCTCATGGTTGGCCGGGTCGGTGATCTGCCCGCTGCGGGCAGGTGCCAGACTGGGAGCCTCCCCCACAGTCAAGTAGCCTTGTCGACCCTGGAAGACCTGGCTACGCATCTCTTGGAGGAACTCGTCCAGCCTGGGGCCGTCCACGCAGAATGGCACCGAGGACGAGTACCCCTCAGGTCCCACGGGACCGTCAGCAATGGCTGATCCGTCCTCGCCGGGCAGGCGGCCCTCGGAGTCGACGGTCTTGGAGATCATGACGATCACATCCATACGGAACCCGTCGATGCCCCGGTCCATCCACCAGTTCATCATGTCGAAGACGGCCTGCCGGACCTGGGGGTTCTCCCAGTTGAGGTCGGGCTGCTTCTTGGAAAACAGGTGCAGGTAGTATTCGCCGCGCTGCGGATCGTACTGCCAGGCGGAGCCTCCGAAGTAGGACCCCCATTGGTTGGGCTCTGCGCCAGGAGTCCCCGGTTCATGGCCGGCCTTGGCAGGGCGCCACCAGTACCAGTCAGCGTGCGGGTCCTCCCTGTTGCGGGAGGCCTGGAACCAGGCGTGTTCGTCCGAGGTGTGATTGACTACCAGATCCATGACCACCTTGATCCCCCGCCGGTGGGCCTGGTCCAGAAGTTCGTCCATATCATCCATGGTGCCGAAGATGGGGTCGATGTCCTGGTAATCGGCAATGTCATAGCCATTGTCGTCCTGGGGGGACTTGTAGACCGGGCTGAGCCAGATCACGTCCACGCCCAGATCTGCCAGGTAGTCCAGCCGCTGCGTGATGCCCGGCAGGTCACCATAGCCGTCGCCGTTGGTGTCCTGGAAGGACCGCGGATAGATTTGGTACACCACAGCGTTCGCCCACCAGGGATTAGGGGTGGCTCCGTTGGTCCGTACCTGGTCGGGCAGCTGCATGCATTCTTCCTGGGTCATGGTCCTCCTCACGAAGATTGGATTCCTGGGACTTCCTTGTTCTGTGACCTCTACTATAGGCTGTCCTCACCGCCTGTCCTGGCGGGGCTACTTGACAGCTCCTCTCATAACGCCGCTGATGACCCACTTCTGTGCGAACAAGTAGACGATCAGGATGGGTGCCAGGGCCATCAGGTAGCTGGAGAAGGCCATCGGATAGTTGGTGGCGAACTGGGAGCTGAAGACATACTGCGCCAGTGGGATGGTCTGGCTGGTCTGATCCGTCAGGACAATCAGCGGCATGAGGAAATCGTTCCAGGCCCAGAGAGCCGTGGTGATGGCGATGGTCGCATTGATCGGCCCCATCAGAGGGAAAATGATGGTCCAGAATATCCTCCAGGTACCTGCGCCGTCCAGGCGTGCGGCCTCCTCAAGAGCTGTGGGGATGGATCGGATGAACCCCGTGGCAATGAAGAGGTTGGTACCCAGACCCAACACCACGTAGAGCAGGATCAGACCGGGCACGTTGTCCAAGTGCCAGCTGCCGAACTGCTTGGCGATGGGAAGCATGACCACGGGGAAGGGGACGAACATGGCCGCGATGAAGAAGTAGTAGAGGAAGCGGAAGAAGCGCTTGTCCATATTCCTGGCTACGGCATAGGCCACGAAGGTGTTGGTCAGCAGGGTGAGTGCCACTGCGCAGACCGTGACGATGGCCGAATTCAGTGCAGCCTTGGGATAGTTGACCTTGTTCCAGGCATCGGCGAAATTGTGCCACTGCCAGGAAGAGGGCAGGCTGAAGGTTCCGGCCTCCGCAGGGGTCTTCAGAGCCGTGACCACGGTGAAGTAGAGCGGCACAAGAATCGTCAGGGAGAGGACGGCCACAGTGGCCGTCAGCCACCAATTGACCCTCTTGAGGCGCGACCCCGGGAATCCCCCATGCCGCCTTCCCCCTCTTCCTGCTGATTGTGCCGACATCTGCGGTTGCATAAGCGCTGTCTGTGCCATCTCAGATCTTCTCCCCTCTTCTGGAAATGCCCAGCTGGATGAACGCGATCACGGCCAGGACGATGAAGAACATGACCGCGTTGGCTGTCTGGTAGGCGTACTCGCCTCCGGTAAGGCCGCCCTTGTAGATGAGGTAGGTGACTGTTTCGGTCTTGGAATCGGGCCCTCCTGCGGTCAGGGCCACCACCTGATCGAAGGTGTTGAAGGCATTCTTCAGGGTCAGCACCAGATTGATGGTGAAGAACGGGCCAATCAAGGGGAAGGTGATCCTCCAGAATTTCTGCCACTCGTTGGCGCCATCGATGGATGCAGCCTCATAGACCTCTGAGTCGATGGTCTGCAGACCCGCCAAATAGATCAAGGTTGAATAGGCCACCGCCTGCCAGACCGAGAGGAAGACGATAGGGATCCATGCATAGTGCTCGCTGGTCAGCAAGGACTGGGAGAGCCAGCCGATGCCCAGGGCCTTCCCCAGAGCCGGCAGGGGCGTCATGAAGATGTACTTGAAGACATAGCCGATGACCAGAACCGAGAGCGTATAGGGGATGAAATAGATGACCCGGAATCCGTTCTTGAAGGCGATCTTTCCATTCAGCGCCACCGAGATGAACAGGGCGATGAAGTTGACCAGCAGGGTGATCAG
>NZ_JBVPQK010000271.1:0-3628 GCF_058197115.1 Bifidobacterium sp. POST2/T3 (B1) | reverse complement strand
GGAGACGGCCTCCTTGGGGTCGGTGACCAACCGAAAGGAACTGTCTTGGCAGTCAAGAAGATCGAAACCTGGCTCACTGACATGGACGGCGTGCTGGTGCATGAGAACACCGCCCTGCCTGGCGCTGCCGAATTCATCGACACCCTCAAGCGCAACAACCGCCAGTATCTGGTGCTGACCAACAATCCCATCTACACCCCTCGTGACCTTTCGGCACGTCTTGGTCGTTCGGGCATCGACGTGCCCGAGGATCGGATCTGGACCTCTGCGCTGGCTACTGCAGACTTCGTATCCCGGACTATGCCGCGGGGATCGGCCTACGTAATTGGCGAGGCCGGGCTGACCACGGCCCTGCACGAGGCCGGGTTCATTCTTTCCGACATCAACCCGGACTATGTGATTCTGGGCGAGACCAGGACCTACTCCTTCGAGTCCATCACCACAGCCATCCGTTTGATTCTGGGTGGGGCTCGTTTTATCTGCACTAACCCGGATGCCACAGGCCCCAGCGAGAACGGCGTCCTGCCTGCGGCGGGAGCCGTCGCAGCTCTGGTGACCAAGGCCACTAACCGGGAGCCCTACTTTGTAGGCAAGCCCAATCCTATTATGTTCCGCACGGCTCTTAACAGGGTGGGCGGCCACTCCGAGACCACGGCCATGATTGGCGACCGTATGGATACTGATGTGGTGGCCGGAGTCGAAGCTGGCCTGAACACCTTCCTAGTGCTGACCGGTATCACTACACGATCCGAGGTGGAAACCTTCCCCTACCGCCCTGACCAGGTGGTGGACTCCATTCAGGATCTGATCGATATCGCTGAGAGCGGGGTGGTGGAGTTTTGAGCGGCGGGCAGGCGCTGACCGCTGGCATCATTCTGGCCGCAGGCGAGGGCACTCGCATGCGCTCTGCCCATCCCAAGGTTCTGCACACCCTGGCCGGCAAGACCTTCTTGCAGAGGGTCATGACTTCGGTGACTGCCCTGAATCCCGAGCTGACGGCTGTGGTGGTTCATCATCAGGCCGACCTGGTGGCGCAGGCTGCACGCTCTTATGATTCCCAGGTGCGCATCGTGCGCCAGGACAGCCGACCGGGAACGGGGCGTGCGGTCCAGTGCGCCGTAGACCAGCTGGATGGGGAGCTTCGGCACGACGGCCAGGTGCTGATCGTTGCTTCGGACATGCCCCTGCTTGACGCGGACACGCTGCACAGCCTGCTCGACTACCATGTCAGTTCCGGCGACGGGGCCACCGTGCTGACCGTCAATTTGGACGACCCCACCGGATATGGCCGCATCATTCGCGACCAGGATGGACGGGTCCTGCGCATCGTCGAACAGCGGGACGCCACCGGAACCGAGCTGGCCGTCAAGGAGGTCAACACCTCCGTTTACGTCTTCGAGACTGACCTGCTGCGACAGGCGGTCCGCGGTCTGGACGACAGCAACGCCCAGGGCGAGTTCTATCTGACCGATGCCTTGGAGACGGCCCGCCGCCTGGGCAGGGTCGGGGCCTTCGCTGCCCCTGATCCGCTCAAGGTCGAAGGCGTCAACGACAGGGTCCAGTTGGCCGATCTGGCCAAGGCCCATAACCTGCGGGTCTGCCGGGAGTTCATGCGCCAGGGGGTGACCATTCTTGACCCGTCCACCACTTGGATCGAGGACGATGTGGTCATCCAGCAGGATGCAGTCATTCTGCCCGGATGCTTCCTGCAGGGTCATACCGAGATCGCCTCGGATGCGGTCATCGGCCCCTATACCACCTTGATTGATGCCATCATCGAGCCGCAGGCCAAGGTGGAGCGTTCCCGCGTGCAGGAGACCCGGATCGGAGCCAGGGCCAACATCGGCCCATGGACCTATCTGAGGGCCGGCAACGTCCTTGCCGAGGACACCAAGGCCGGGGCCTTCGTGGAGATGAAGAAGGCCACCATCGACCACGGGACCAAGGTGCCCCATCTCTCATATGTGGGGGATGCCCATATAGGCCACGACAGCAACGTGGGAGGCGGGTCCATCACGGCCAACTACGACGGCGTGCACAAGAACCGGACCGAGATCGGATCGGAGGTGCATGTGGGCGCTGGGAACCTCTTCGTAGCACCCGTCCAGGTGGGCGACGGGGTCACCACCGGAGCCGGATCGGTCATCCGTCATCCGGTCGAAGACGGGGCCATGGTCTATTCCACCAACGACCAGCATGAGGTTCCGGACTGGAAGCCCGCCTGGGAGCGGTAACCTTGACAGCATCTGCTTCACAACAAGGAAAGGCGTGACAAGTGCCAGCATTGCAGGAATCCATCGACGCGGTCCGGGTGGCTGCTCGGGCCGCCAACGATGTCAAGGCCATGGACATCGTGGCCTTCGACGTCTCCCGACCCATCGCCATCACCGACATCTTCATGGTGGCCACCGGCAGCAACGAACGCCAGGTCCTGGCCATCGCCGAGGAGGTGGAAAAGCAGCTCCATCTACAGAAGAATCTGGATCCGCGCTCGCGGGAGGGCATCCAGGAGGCCCAGTGGGTTCTGCTGGACTACGGTGACTTCGTCATCCACATCATGCACAAGCAGGCCCGCGCCTACTATGACTTGGAACGGCTCTGGAAGGATTGTCCCCAGGTGGACCTGCAACTGGAGCATCCCTTCACCCTTAAGGATGATGACCCGGACGGCCGGTTGGCCTCCAAGGCGGAAGATTTGAACGGGGATGATCTGCGCAGCCGTTTCGCTGAGCCTCAGGAAAACCATGACTGATTCGGATACCGCCGCCGGGGATGGACGGCATGTGCGCTCCATGACCGTAGTCCGCCATGGCCAGACCTCATACAACGCAGGGCATCGGATGCAGGGTCAGATCGACATCCCGCTCAACAGCGTTGGCCGCTGGCAGGTGGAGAGGACCGCCGAGGAGCTGCGGGCTGAATACGTGGATGATGCCCCTGAAGACCGTCACCTGCTGGTGGTCTCCTCCGACCTGGGTCGGGCCGCAGCTACCGCTCATGCCTTCGCCGACCCCTTGGGCC
The DNA here is from genome assembly GCF_058197115.1 of Bifidobacterium sp. POST2/T3 (B1). Taxonomy (NCBI): domain Bacteria; kingdom Bacillati; phylum Actinomycetota; class Actinomycetes; order Bifidobacteriales; family Bifidobacteriaceae; genus Bifidobacterium; species Bifidobacterium sp. POST2/T3 (B1). The sequence goes on along the minus strand of NZ_JBVPQK010000271.1, from coordinate 607 downwards.
AGATGGTCCATCTCGATCCCGGGCTGCGTGAACGCAGCTTCGGCGAGTGGGAGGGAGCCAGCGCCGAGGAGGTTCGTCAACGCTGGCCCGAGGATTACGAATCCTGGTCCAGGGGCGCCGGGGGAGAGTTGCTCCACGGTGCCGAGACCAAGCCCCAGGTGGGCAAACGGGGCCTCGAAACCCTGAACCGATGGATTCATCGGGCCGGCCCGGACACGGATCTCATGGTCTTCTCCCATGGGTCCTTCATCGCCGAGGCCCTTCAGGCCCTGCTGGGCATGGCCACTGCATATCCCGAATACCTGGGCCTGGTCACCATGCGCAACGCCCACTGGGCGCGATTGATGCCACGGGATCTGCCGGACGGCGGTCTGCGCTGGTCCATGATCGACTACAATCGCGGTCCGGCCATCGCCATGCGGGGGGACTGGGACAATCCCCGGGGGCTGGTCCAGACCGACTGAGGTCCTTGGGCGGTCGGACGACCATCACAGTATCGCCATGACCACCAGCTACCATAAGAGCGCAGTAACCAGCCGTTGGATCAAAAGGGGTCGGAGTGAAGCAGTTCTTTCATGACATTTCCTGGGCGCAGATCATCGCCGGC
>NZ_JBVPQK010000270.1:0-3628 GCF_058197115.1 Bifidobacterium sp. POST2/T3 (B1) | reverse complement strand
GCCGGCGATGATCTGCGCCCAGGAAATGTCATGAAAGAACTGCTTCACTCCGACCCCTTTTGATCCAACGGCTGGTTGCTGCGCTCTTATGGTAGCTGGTGGTCATGGCGATAGTGTAATGGTCGGCCGACCGCCCAAGAACCTCAGTCGGTCTGGACCAGCCCCCGGGGATTGTCCCAGTCACCCCGCATAGCGATGGCTGGACCACGATTGTAATCAATCATGGACCATCGCAGGCCACCGTCTGGCAGGTCTCGCGGCATCAATCGCGCCCAGTGGGCGTTCCGCATGGTGACCAGGCCCAGGTATTCGGGATACGCATTGGCCATGCCCAGCAGGGCCTGAAGGGTCTCGGCAATAAAGGACCCATGGGAGAAGACCATGAGATCCGTGTCCGGACCAGCCCGGTGAATCCATCGGTTCAGGGTTTCCAGGCCTCGTTTGCCCACCTGGGCCTTGGTCTCGGCACCGTGGAGCAGCTCTCCCCCGGCGCCCCGGGACCAGGATTCGTAATCCTCGGGCCAGCGTTGACGAACCTCCTCAGCACTGGCTCCCTCCCACTCACCGAAGCTGCGTTCACGCAGCCCGCGATCAAGATGGACCGGCTGATCCAATGGATCGGCGAAGGCATGAGCAGTGGCAGCAGCCCGGCCCAGATCAGAGGAGACCACCAGCAGGTGACGGTCTTGGGGTGCGCCGTCCACATATTCAGCCCGCAGCTCCTCGCCGGTCCTCTCCACCTGCCAGCGGCCTACGCTGTTGAGAGGAATGTCAATCTGGCCCTGCATCCTGTGCCCTGCATTGTATGAGGTCTGCCCATGGCGGACCACTGTCATGGAGCGCACATGCCGGCTATCTTCGGCGGTGGTATCTGTGTCAGTCATGGCTTTCCTGAGGATCAGCGAAACGGCTGCGTAGATCATCCTCATTCAGATTATCCGCCTTGGAGGCCAGCTGGCCGTCCGGATCATCATCGGCAAGGGTGAAGGGATGCTCCAGCTGCAGGTCCACCTGGGGGCAGTCCTTCCAGAGCCGTTCCAGGTCGTAGTAGGCCCGGGCCTGCTTGTGCATGATGTGGATGACGAAGTCACCGTAGTCCAGCAGAACCCACTGAGCCTCCTGCACGCCTTCCCGAGAACGCGGGTCCAGATTCTTTTGCAGATGGAGCTGCTTCTCCACCTCCTCGGCGATGGCCAGAACCTGACGTTCGTTGCTACCGGTGGCCACCATGAAGATGTCAGTGATGGCAATGGGCTGGGAGACGTCGAAGGCCACGATGTCCATGGCCTTGACATCGTTGGCAGCCCGAGCGGCCACCCGGACCGCGTCGATGGATTCCTGCAATGCTGGCACTTGTCACGCCTTTCCTCGTTGTGAAGCAGATGCTGTCATGGTTACCGTTCCCAGGCGGGCTTCCAGTCCGGAACCTGATGCTGGTCATTGGTGGAATAAACCATGGCCCCGTCTTCCACCGGATGGCGGATGACCGATCCGGCTCCGGTCGTGACTCCGTCGCCCACCTGGACCGGAGCTACGAAGAGATTCCCTGCGCCCACGTGCACTTCCGACCCAATCTCGGTGCGGTTCTTATGCACGCCATCGTAGTTGGCCGTGATGGATCCGCCACCCACGTTGCTGTCGTGGCCTATGTGCGCATCCCCCACATAGGAAAGGTGGGGAACCTTGGTCCCGTGGTCGATGGTGGCCTTCTTCATCTCGACGAAGGCCCCGGCCTTGGTGTCCTCGGCAAGGACGTTGCCGGCCCTCAGATAGGTCCAGGGGCCGATGTTGGCCCGGGCTCCAATCCGGGTCTCCTGCACGCGGGAGCGCTCAACCTTGGCCTGCGGCTCCACAATCGCATCAATCAGGGTGGTATATGGGCCGATGACGGCATCCGAGGCGATCTCGGTATGACCCTGCAGGAAACAGCCGGGAAGAATGACGGCATCCTGCTGGATGACCACGTCGTCCTCAATCCAGGTGGTGGATGGGTCCAGGATGGTCACCCCCTGGCGCATGAACTCCTGGCAGACCCGCAGGTTATGGGCCTTAGCCAGATCGGCCAACTGAATCCTGTCGTTGACCCCTTCAACCTTGAGCGGATCAGGAGCGGCGAAGGCCCCGACCCTGCCCAGGCGACGAGCAGTCTCCAAGGCATCGGTCAGATAGAACTCCCCCTGGGCGTTGCTGTCATCCAGGCCGCGGACCGCCTGTCGGAGCAGGTCAGCCTCGAAGACGTAAACAGAGGTGTTGACTTCCTTGACGGCCAGCTCGGTGCCGGTGGCATCCCGCTGTTCGACGATGCGCAGAACCCGTCCATCCTGGTCACGAATGATGCGACCGTATCCGGTGGGATCGTCCAGATTTACTGTCAGCACGGTGGCGCCGTCGCCGGAGCTGACATGATAGTCGAGCAGGCTATGCAACGTGTCTGCGTCCAACAGGGGCATGTCGGAGGCGACGATCAGCACCTGACCGTCGTGTCGAAGTTCCCCATCCAGCTGATCCACGGCGCACTGGACCGCGCGTCCCGTACCCGGTCGGCTGTCCTGACGCACGATGCGCACCTGCGAATCGTAAGAGCGTGCAGCCTGCGCCACCAGGTCGGCCTGATGATGAACTACCACAGCCGTCATCTCGGGATTCAGAGCAGTCACCGAAGTCATGACCCGTTGCAAGAAAGTCTTGCCGGCCAGGGTGTGCAGAACCTTGGGATGGGCCGAGCGCATGCGAGTGCCCTCGCCTGCAGCCAGAATGATGCCAGCGGTCAGCGTCTGCCCGCCGCTCAAAACTCCACCACCCCGCTCTCGGCGATGTCGATCAGATCCTGAATGGAGTCCACCACCTGGTCAGGGCGGTAGGGGAAGGTTTCCACCTCGGATCGTGTAGTGATGCCGGTCAGCACCAGGAAGGTGTTCAGGCCAGCCTCAACTCCGGCCACCACATCAGTATCCATTCGGTCGCCAATCATGGCCGTGGTCTCGGAGTGGCCGCCCACCCTGTTCAGAGCCGTACGGAACATAATGGGATTGGGCTTGCCCACAAAATAGGGCTCCCGGTTGGTGGCCTTGGTCACCAGAGCTGCGACGGCTCCCGCCGCAGGCAGGACGCCGTTCTCGCTGGGGCCTGTGGCGTCCGGGTTGGTGCAGATGAAACGGGCCCCGCCCAGAATCAAGCGGATAGCTGTGGTGATGGACTCAAAGGAGTAGGTTCGGGTCTCGCCCAGAATCACATAGTCCGGGTTGATATCGGAAAGAATGAACCCGGCCTCGTGCAAGGCTGTGGTCAGCCCGGCCTCACCAATCACATAGGCCGACCCCCGCGGCATAGTCCGAGACACGAAGTCGGCTGTAGCCAAGGCTGAGGTCCAGATCCGGTCTTCAGGCACATCGATACCCGAACGACCAAGGCGGGCCGAAAGGTCGCGAGGGGTGTAGATGGGATTGTTGGTCAGCACCAGATACTGGCGGTTATTGCGCTTGAGGGTGTCGATGAATTCGGCAGCGCCGGGCAGGGCCGTGTTCTCGTGCACCAGCACGCCGTCCATGTCGGTGAGCCAGGTTTCGATCTTCTTGACTGCCAAGACAGTTCCTTTCGGTTGGTCACCGACCCCAAGGAGGCCGTCTCC
>NZ_JBVPQK010000269.1:0-3634 GCF_058197115.1 Bifidobacterium sp. POST2/T3 (B1) | reverse complement strand
GACTTGAGCACAGCCCAGAGGGTCACCGGCGAAGTCAGAGCCACCTTTTGGGCAAAGGCATCATCCATCAGGGTGGGGTCCACCTCCAGAGCAGCCTGCAGAAGGGAGTCGTTGGGGATGAAGGCTACCACGAAGTCCGGGGCCGTTTCAAAGGCGTTCCAGTACTCCTTGTCGGCCAGGGCCTTGACGTGCTCGCGCAGGGCACGGGCATGCGCCTTGAGCAGCTCGTCCCGGCGGCGCAGCTCGTCATCCGAAGCGGTGTCGGGGATCTCGCAGGCCCGCTGGTAGTCGGAATAGGGTGCCTTGGCGTCAATGGGAATGGTCTTGCCGCCGGGCAGATGGACCACCATGTCTGGACGCAGAACGCGGCCATCCGAGGCAGTGACCACAACCTGAGTGTCGAAGTCCACATGCTCCAAGAGCCCAGCGGACTCGACGATATTCCTGAGCTGAGCCTCTCCCCAAGCGCCGCGCACCTTGTTGTTGCGCAGTGCCGAAGCCAAGGAACTGGTCTCCTTGTCCAGCCGCCCCTGCTGCTCACCCAGACTCTTCAGCTGCTGCCCCAGGGACCCCATCTCCTGCTTGCGACCCTCCTCGATTTGGGCCACCTTATGCTGGAGGGCATCCAGATTCTTCTGCACGGGAGCCAGAGCCGAGAGCACCTTGCTCTCCTCCTCCATGCTCTGAGCCTGCCTGCGCCGCTTCTCCTCTTCCTGAGCCTGTGTACGGCGGCGCTCCTGCTCGATTCTGATTTGCTCGGCCTGCTGGGCCTGGGCCAGCTGAGACTTGACAAAGGAGAGCTCGCGGTTCAGGCCGTCCACCTTGGTCCGCGCCTCCACCAGAGCCGCCTCGGATCCATGAAGCCTGTCCTGGACCTGGTCCAGCTGCGAACGCAGCTCATCCACCTGGCCGTCAGACCCCGTTCCAACGGACCTTCGACCGTGGGCACGACCCAGTGCATACCCGGCCAATCCTCCCAGTACCATACCGATCAGCAGGAGAAGCACAACCATGACCACCGATGACGTAGAATCGAACATATGTTCTAGTAAACCTCCAAGACTGGACCCGAAAGTGAGATCGGCACGGCAGGTTGTCGGCGATAATTCGAGAATTCGTTTTTTCCGCAAGGAATCGGCCTTAAGACCGGTGCTGGGCCGCAATGACGGGCAGAATAGAAAATATTGAGGGGTTGGAGCAAGACCGAAGGAGATCCGTGGGTATCGATATCTTCCTGGCGATAGCCGATCTGGTCGTGGCCTGTGCGGTCACCTGGCTGATCATCTGGTACTTCCTTATGCCGTCGGCTCATGTCAGTGACCAAGATGCAGGCTCAGACTCCCTGGCCAACCACCCCTGGCGCGATCCCGAGGATTGGGGCAAATGGGGGGCCGATCTGGACTCCCGCAGCCACCGTCTGCTCAGGCCTACCATCATTAGCGCCCTGCTGACTGCACCCGTCCTGGCTCTTGATCTATTCGATCGTTTCGGCCCCGATCTGATTCCCTCCTGGCTGACCAGCCCTTGGGTCCAGGCTATTCTGATAACCCCAGTCATCTTCTATTGCGGTCGTGGAATACTCATGGACGGGTGGAAGTCCATGACCGAGCACCGTTGCAGCCCCGATCTTTTGGCCATGCTGGCCACAAGTCTGGCCTACCTGTACAGCCTGGCTACCTGCCTGGCCGGGTCCCTGCTACCGGAGGGCTCCCGATCCCCATACTTCGACCTGATCGGCGTAGTCATCACCCTCCTGTTGCTGGCCCGGGTCATCGGCACCAGAATGGAAGCCTCCCTGGTGGCCTCTTTGAACCATCTAACAGAAATCCGACCAGCCTCAGGCCTGGTGGCCGATCCCGAACATCCGCAGACAGTTCCCGCCCGGATCCTTGCACGTGACCGGATCCGCTCAGGAGATTTGCTCCTGGTACGCACAGGAGAGCGCCCAGCCGCCGACGGGATTGTGGAGTCAGGATCGGCTCTGGTGGACGACAGCGAGCTGACCGGCGGCGACCGACCTCGGCCTTGCGGGCCCGGCGACCGGATCCTGGCCTCCAGCAAGATTCTGGAGGGTCGACTGTCCATCCGCGTGGATGCCGCCGGCGACAACACCTATGCAGCCAGGCTGGTGAAGATCATCCCCCAGGCCCTGGTCGAACGCTCCCCCGACATGCGTAGGATGGATCGCATCGTCAACATAGCCATCGCCCTGATCATGATCCTGGCTGTCTGGACCTTCATGCTCTGGCTCATGCTGGGACCGCAACCCCACCTGGCCCACGCTGTAGGCAATGCCGTCTGTGTGCTGACCGTTACCTGTCCCGCCGTCGCAGCCATGACCATCCCCATGGCCTTCCGAACCAGCTTGGAGACGGGCCTGGCCCACGGTCTGCTTTTCACTTCGCCACGAGCCATGAACCACCTGGGCCGGGTGCGCACGCTGATTCTGGACGACTCCTCTCTGCTGGGTCCCGACGACTCGGAGAGCCAGGGTGTCCACGCGGAATCCCTGACTCGCACTGCCACCCATCTACGCGCCTTGCGAGTGAGCAGCCTGATCCTGGATGGAAGCCGCCAGCCGGACGACAGGATCGAGCGGGCAGCCCGTCAGGCGGGCGTGGATATGCTGATCACCCGGCTGACCCCCGAGCGCAAGCGCGAGTGCATGGATCGGCTCAATCACGACCTGACCCGGAGCAGCAGAGGCGTTTCAGCGGATCGGACTGGTCAAGACACCGCTTCCGCCGAGAAGCAGGGTCGAACCAGCCTGGTGGCTCTGGCAGCTGGGACCACGGCGGATCCCAAGCTGGCAGCCAGGGCTCAGGTGAGCATCACTTTGGGTCCAAAACTTCAGGCTGACACAGACGATGCCGCGGACGACATCGACCTGCCACATCCGGATCTGATCCTGCACCAAGGCGACCTGGACGGGACAGGCAGGGCCATCGAACTGAGCCGGGCCACCACCCGGGTCATCAAGCAGAACCTGACCTGGTCCACTGTCTACAACGTCATCGCTCTGGTCATTGCCACCGGAATCTGCCAACCCTTCTTGGGCTGGATGCTCAACCCCATGATTGCAGCAGTAACAGGGGCCTTATCCACCATCCTGGCCATGCTCAACGTCCGTCGTCTGCACCGGCTGCGGCACCTGCGCCGTCGCTGGCTGCACCTCGCCCTGATCGACACAGACCAGCTTCCTACTGTAGCGGCACGGCGCCCCCAAGTCATCGTCGACAGCCAGTGGGAGTCCATGCAAGAGGGCAAGGATCCGGCGGCCGCTATGGACTGAATCTACAGAGCACAGTACGTGGTACAAAAAGGGTCGGCACTCGGGGATTATCCCGGGTACCGACCTTAATTGATCTCAGCGAGACTGGGCCTGACCCTGATCGTCACCACGAGCGGCATGACGGCCACGACCGCCATCGCCGGCATCAGCATCGGCATCGCCATCAGCCGTCACATCGTTGACCGTGACTGAATCATCGACCAGATTCTCAGTGGGCCAAGCGGTGAGCTCCAGGTGGTCGCCGCCGGTCTGGTCCACCAGGACCGTGTCGCCGTCGTGAACCTTGCCAGCCAGCAGCATCCTGGCCAGCTGATCGCCCACCTCGGTCTGGACCAGCCGACG
>NZ_JBVPQK010000268.1:0-3646 GCF_058197115.1 Bifidobacterium sp. POST2/T3 (B1) | reverse complement strand
CGTCGGCTGGTCCAGACCGAGGTGGGCGATCAGCTGGCCAGGATGCTGCTGGCTGGCAAGGTTCACGACGGCGACACTGTCCTGGTGGATCAGACCGGCGGCGACCACCTGGAGCTGACCGCTTGGCCCACTGAGAATCTGGTCGATGATTCGGTCACGGTCAACGACGTGACAGCTGATGGCGATGCCGATGCTGATGCTGGCGATGACGGACGCGACGGTGGTCGTGGCCGTCATGCCGCTCGTGGCGACGATCAGGGTCAGGTCCAGTCTCACTGAGATCAATTAAGGGTTGGTACCCGGGGTAATCCCGGGTACCAACCCTTTTTGTGCCACAAGTTGTGCTCTGTGGATTCAGTCCATAGCGGCCGCCGGATCCTTGCCCTCTTGCATGGACTCCCACTGGCTGTCGACGATGACCTGGGGACGCCGTGCCGCTACAGTCGGTAGCTGGTCTGTGTCGATCAGGGCGAGGTGCAACCAGCGACGGCGCAGGTGCCGGAGCCGATGCAGGCGACGAACATTGAGCATGGCAAGGATGGTGGACAGGGCCCCTGTTACCGCTGCAATCATGGGGTTGAGCATCCAGCCCAAGAAGGGTTGGCAGATTCCGGTGGCAATGGCCAGGGCGATGACGTTGTAGACAGTGGACCAGGTTAGGTTCTGCCTGATGACCTGGGTGGTGGCCCGGCTCAGTTCAATGGCCCTGCCTGTCCCGTCCAGGTCGCCTTGGTGCAGGATCAGATCCGGGTGCGGCAGGTCAATGTCGTCCGTTGCATCGTCTGTGTCAGCCTGAAGTTTTGGACCCAACGTGATGCCCACCTGAGCCCTGGCCGCCAGCTTGGGATCCGCTGTGGTCCCAGCTGCCAGAGCCACCAGGCTGGTTCGGCCCTGCTCGCCGGCGGATGCGGTGTCTTGACCAGTCCGATCCGCTGGAACGCCTCTGCTGGTCCGGGTCAGGTCGTGGTTGAGACGATCCATACACTCGCGCTTGCGTTCGGGGGTCAGTCGGGTGATCAGCATATCCACGCCCGCCTGACGGGCTGCCCGCTCAATCCTGTCATCCGGCTGGCGGCTTCCATCCAGGATCAGGCTACTCACTCGCAGGGAGCGTAGATGGGTGGCGGCCCGGGTCAGGGATTCCGCGTGGACACCCTGGCTCTCCGAGTCGTCGGGATCCACCAGAGAGGAGTCGTCCAGAATCAGCGTGCGCACCCGGCCCAGGTGGTTCATGGCTCTTGGTGAAGTGAAGAGCAGACCGTGGGCCAGGCCAGTCTCCAAGCTGGTTCGGAAGGCCATGGGGATGGTCATGGCTGCGACAGCGGGACAGGCGATGGTCAGTACGCAGACCGCATTGCCTACAGCGTGGGCCAGGTGGGGTTGCGGTCCCAGCATGAGCCAGAGCATGAAGGTCCAGACAGCCAGAATCATGATCAGGGCGATGGCTGTGTTGACGATCCGATCCATTCTTCGCATGGCGGGGGAGCGTTCGACCAGGGCCTGAGGGATGATCTTCACGAGTCTGGCTGCATAGGTGTTGTCGCCGGCGGCATCCACGCGGATGGACAGTCGACCTTCCAGAATCTTGCTGGAGGCCAGGATCCGGTCGCCGGGTCCGCAAGGCCGGGGTCGGTCGCCGCCGGTCAGCTCGCTGTCGTCCACTAGGGCCGACCCTGACTCCACAACCCCGTCGGCGGCTGGGCGCTCTCCTGTGCGCACCAGAAGCAAATCGCCTGGGCGAATCCGGTCACGTGCAAGAATCTGGGCGGGGACTGTCTGCGGATGCTCGGGATCAGCCACCAGGCCTGAGGCTGGTCGGATTTCTGTTAGATGGTTCAAAGAGGCCACAAGGGAGGCTTCCATTCTGGTGCCGATGACCCGGGCCAGCAATAGGAGGGTGATGACTACGCCGATCAGATCGAAGTATGGGGATCGGGAGCCCTCCGGCAACAGGGACCCGGCCAGGCAGGTGGCCAGGCTGTACAGGTAGGCCAGGCTTGTGGCCAGCATGGCCAAAAGATCGGGGCTGCAGCGGTGCTCGGTCATGGACTTCCACCCGTCCATGAGTATTCCACGGCCGCAATAGAAGATGACTGGGGTTATCAGAATGGCTTGGACCCAGGGGCTGGTCAGCCAGGAGGGAATCAGATCGGGGCCGAAACGATCGAACAGATCCAGAACCAGGACGGGCGCGGTCAGAAGGGCGCTAATGATGGTAGGCCTGAGCAGACGGTGGCTGCGAGAGTCCAGATCGGCCCCCCATTTGCCCCAATCCTCGGGATCGCGCCAAGGGTGGTTGGCCGGGGAGTCTGCGCCTGCATCTTGGTCGCTGACATGAGCCGACGGCATAAGGAAGTACCAGATGATCAGCCAGGTGACCGCACAGGCCACGACCAGATCGGCTATCGCCAGGAAGATATCGATACCCACGGATCTCCTTCGGTCTTGCTCCAACCCCTCAATATTTACTATTCTGCCCGTCATTGCGGTTCGGCACTGGTCTTAAGGCCGATTCCTTGCGGAAAAAACGAATTCTCGAATTATCGTCGACAGCCTGCCGTGCCGATCTGACTTTCGGGTCCAGTCGTGGAGGTTTACTAGAACATATGTTCGATTCTACGTCATCGGTAGTCATGGTTGTGCTTCTCCTGCTGATCGGTATGGTCCTGGGAGGATTGGCCGGATATGCGCTGGGTCGGGCCCAGGGTCGAAGGGCCGTTGGCACGGGGTCTGACGGCCAGGTGGATGAGCTGCGTTCGCAGCTGGACCAGGCTCAGGACAGGCTTCACGGATCCGAGGCAGCTCTGGTGGAGGCACGGACCAAGGTGGACGGCCTGAACCGCGAGCTCTCCTTTGTCAAGTCTCAGCTGGCCCAGGCCCAGCAGGCCGAGCAAATCAGAATCGAGCAGGAGCGCCGCCGTACACAGGCTCAGGAGGAGGAGAAGCGGCGCAGGCAGGCTCAGAGCATGGAGGAGGAGAGCAAGGTGCTCTCGGCCTTGGCTCCCGTGCAGAAGAATTTGGATGCCCTCCAGCATAAGGTGGCCCAAATCGAGGAGGGTCGCAAGCAGGAGATGGGGTCCTTAGGGCAGCAGCTGAAGAGTTTGGGTGAGCAGCAGGGGCGGCTGGACAAGGAGACCAGCTCTCTGGCTTCGGCCCTGCGCAACAACAAGGTGCGCGGCGCCTGGGGAGAGGCTCAGCTCAGGAATATCGTCGAGTCGGCAGGGCTCTTGGAGCATGTGGACTTCGACACTCAGGTTGTGGTCACGGCCTCGGATGGTCGCGTTCTGCGCCCCGATATGGTGGTCCACCTGCCCGGCGGCAAGACCATTCCCATTGATGCCAAGGCACCCTATTCCGACTACCAGAGGGCCTGCGAGATACCCGACACCGCTTCGGATGACGAGCTGCGCCGCCGGGACGAGCTGCTCAAGGCGCATGCCCGGGCACTGCGCGAGCACGTCAAGGCCCTGGCCGACAAGGAGTACTGGAACGCCTTCGAAACGGCCCCGGACTTCGTGGTGGCCTTCATCCCCAACGATTCCCTTCTGCAGGCCGCTCTGGAGGTCGATCCCACCCTGATGGATGATGCCTTTGCCCAAAAGGTGGCTCTGACTTCGCCGGTGACCCTCTGGGCTGTGCTCAAGTC
>NZ_JBVPQK010000267.1:0-3692 GCF_058197115.1 Bifidobacterium sp. POST2/T3 (B1) | reverse complement strand
GCCGCCCACGGCTCCTGAAGGATGGGCCATTGATCAGGCTCGCAGCTATGGGGAGACAGCAGTCTACTATCTGACGGCTCGTCGATTATCCCCGCAATCGGACAGCTGATCAAATCGACGGCTGATCCAGAGGTCTCGGATGGGTTTCCCGTGTATCCCAGCCCAGGTCTTCCAAAAGACGCCGGTCATGCTTATCCAGGGTTGAGCAATCCAATCTGGCAATCAGGTCGGGACGGATCCGACTGGTTCGCCTGATGGCCTCGTTGCGCCGGAACCTGTCCACCTTTCCGTGGTCGCCGCTGGTCAGTATCTCGGGCACGGCCATGCCGCGCCAGGTGGTGGGACGTGTGTACTGGCGATATTCCAGCAGCGGCTCATCCCCGGTATAGGACTCTTGCACGATGGATTCAGGATTGCCCATGAAACCGGGCAGGAGACGTGTGATGGCCTCCAGCATGACCGAGACAGCCACCTCGCCCCCATTGAGCACGTAGTCACCGATGGAGTACTCCCGGACGTCGGTCCCCTTATTCCGGTAGTAGTCGGGGATGCGTGCGTCGTAGCCCTCGTATCGGCCGCAGCCGAATACCAGCCTCTTCGCCTGTGACAGCTCGGTTGCATCGGCCTGGGTGAACAGAGGAGCGGATGGGTTGGGGAAGATCAGGATTGGTTCGGCCACGCCAGCCTTGTGGCTGTCTGCAGATGAATCTGCCTCGGATGCTATGCCATCGCTTTCGCCGCCGGAACTCTTCATCGCTTCTTTTTGCTCTTCTACTTCAGCGGTGCCAACTGTCTGGTCCGTGGGTGGTTGTTGCCGAGTCGATCCGTCTGGCATGTCCAGCAGGTCGTCCAGGCACTGGCCCCAGACTTCGGGTTTCATAACCATGCCAGCTCCGCCTCCTACCGGCGTATCGTCCACGGAGTGGTGCACGTCATGGGTCCAGTCGCGCAGATTGTGGGCATGTATGGTCACCAGGCCGTTTTCCTGGGCCTTGCCCAGCAGGCTGAGTCCAGTCACGTCAAAATATTCAGGGAAGACGGAGACAATATCGATTTGCATGTCATCAACTCTACCCAAGCCTGTTCGAGTCGGAATCGGGCGCGGAATGGCAGGTTTTTGAGTTCGCCTGAAGATTCACCACGATAGTAAGCCTCGTTTCCAACGACTCTGTCAGATTGATGACCACTTTGCATCAACTGTTCGGACATGGTCAGCTCAGTGGACAGTATCGTCGCCTCGTACTTGTCGCCTTGAGGATTCGTGACAACCTTGGCAAGGCAAGATCGATTGTATCTGTGCCGATTCCGATTTGATAGATTAATTTTGTGGCAGTAAACTCAAACTCAGATAGTAAAATACAACAATGATCCCGATATCAAACAAGATATACGCGTTTTAAGGAGACTCCTTGGAAAAACTTGAGCTCATTCGTCAGAACCTCACGCCAATCAATGATGCCCTTCCAACATTGTTGCCGCAGGCCAGGCTTCGCTCACTGTCGGCCATGAACACGCTTGGCACTCCTCGAATTAAGTATCCGAAGCTCTATGCAGACAACTTCAATGCGACGCTCCGCGCAGAAATCGCAGATGAGCCAATCGACGGCTGGCAACTTACGAAGTCCACTTCCTGCCTTCATCTGCGCAATACCGGCTCAGGCCTCAGGCTTCGATTCCTCAAGAAGTTCAAATTCGAGGGAAGTGTTCCTCCCGCCGGTCCGAACTTACGGCGTAGGGAGGCATGGGTGCAACCAGCTATGCTCGACCAGGAGCTTTCCGGCAAGAAGCCACTGAGCGACTCGGAAATCGTCCTGGTTTGGACCGAAGCAAATGGCATTTTCCATTGTTCTGCCTACCAGCCTACTGGAACCGGCCGGTTTCCTAAGGGCGCTCCCTGCATTGCCCTCATGGTTCTTCAGATGGGTGAAGGTTTCAAGGGTATGGCGTTTAACGGTGATGACGAGGAAAATGAGCTGTTGGTCCCACGCTCAAATACAATTGTCGAAGAAGAAAGGGAAGAGACGGTCCGATGAATGACTTCAACCCCACGCGCATTGAGCTTGCACGGAAGTATCGGGGTTGGACCAAGAAAGAGCTTGCTGAGCGTTCTGGCATGACCCCGACCTACATCGGCATGCTGGTCGCCAGTTCGACCGCGCATCTTACGGAGTCGAGCGTCGAAAAGATAGCCTACGCAACCAGCCTTCCATTGTCTTTCTTCATGCTGCGCGAGCCAGGTCTTGACTGGAATCGTCTCGCCTTTCGTCGCAAGAAAACAATTACAAGAAATCTCAGCAATCGCATCTGTGCGGAGTTCGAGATGTTGTCGGACACGGCCTCCAGGGTCAGTTCGATGTCGAATGTGCCAGATAAGACTGCCTCCTGGCTTGATGAGATTGCACCGACCTTTGACCCGCAGGAACAAGGAGTCCGTCGCATTGCGGCAAACACGCGCGCGATACTGGGTCTGCCTTCCACGGGAGCAGTGCGTAACATGATCCGAAGCGTGGAACGTAAAGGAGTGATCATTGCACCGCTGACAACGAAGGTGGCTGATTCCGTCAGTGATGGAGTTACTTACCCAGACAAGGCCCTTATAGGCTATTTTCCCGAAAACAAGCCTGGTGACCGGCTCAGATTCACTATTGCTCATGAGCTAGGGCATCTGGTTTTGCACCGGTACCGCCGTCCCAAGGATGTGTCCTTGATGGAGAGGGAGGCTAACGAGTTTGCTGGTGAATTCCTTCTTCCTGAGTCCGACGCGAGAGCGGTCATCAGCCCGAGCATGATGCTGGAGGACTACCTGTACGTAAAGTCCGGGTGGGGAATTTCCATTGGTGCGGCCGTGCGCAGAGCCTTCGATCTCGGCCTGATCGATGGAGACAAATACAAATCCCTGTACGTTCGCATGGCACAGCGTCACTGGATAAAGCATGAGCCCGTGGAGGTCAAGACGGAGCATCCGGTGCGTCTTGCTCAAATGCTCGGCCGTGCATTCGGTGGACTGGACGACACTGGTCGTTCCACGGTGCCCAGGGATGGGATTGAGGGATTCCTTGGTGTTCCCTTCGAACTGGCGAACGATTGGTGTGACAACAGGCTGACGGAAAAGGCGGCGAGCTGGACGACCATGAGATAGGCAAAGCGGCTATAGAAGTATCTCCATAAAGGCCATATTCGTCAGCAAGATATTCGGAAATGACTTACATGCCGGTAATGTCAAGTCAAAAAAGAAGCTCAGTGGGTTCTTTGTTGACAGAACAGGAAAGTATGACCGGAACAGCGAGGGCTGACTTGTCCAGGATCATCGAAGTCGTGGCAAAGTTAAAAAACCAACGGAGAGTAGCCTAGCCTGATCGATGGTGAACGTGAGTTGCAGGAGACACATCAGCGTTAACAGTAAATCTCGATGTCGCCAACTCTACCCAAGCCTGCTCAGGTACAGAGTGAGCGCGGATTGGTATACCTGTGGGTGCTACACTAGCTGGGTCTTCAAAGGTTATGGAGGTGAACCGGCTCTTCGCAGCATGCGGCTGTAAGTCCGGCGCCACCTTGGAAGATGTCATCAACGCAGCCAGAGAGCTATAACCGTTGCGCAAACTGCAATGAGAGCGACATCGGATGATGCCATGCCGTACGGATCCGTGGAGATGGCTATGCGAACAGTCTGATGCGTTAGGAGCGGACGGTCC
>NZ_JBVPQK010000266.1:0-3696 GCF_058197115.1 Bifidobacterium sp. POST2/T3 (B1) | reverse complement strand
GGACCGTCCGCTCCTAACGCATCAGACTGTTCGCATAGCCATCTCCACGGATCCGTACGGCATGGCATCATCCGATGCCGCTCTCATTGCAGTTTGCGCAACGGTTATAGCTCTCTGGCTGCGTTGATGACATCTTCCAAGGTGACGCCGGACTGACAGCCGCATGCTGCGAAGAACCGGTTCACCTCCATGACCTTTGAAGACCCAGCTAGTGTAGCACCCACAGGTATACCAATCCGCGCTCACTCTGAACCTGAACAGGCTTGGGTAGAGTTGCCGACATCGAGATTTACTGTTAACGCTGATGTGTTTCCTGCAACTCACGTTCACCATCGATCAGGCTAGGCTACCCCTCCGTTGGTTTTTTAACTTTGCCACGACTTCGATAATCCTGGACAAGTCTAGCCCTCGCTGTTCCGGTCATACTTTCCTGTTCTGTCAACAAAGAACCCACTGAGCTTCTTTTTTTGACTTGACATTACCGGCATGTAAGTCATTTCCGAATATCTTGCTGACGAATATGGCCTTTATGGAGATGCTTCTATAGCCGCTTTGCCTATCTCATGATCGTCCAGCTCGCCGCCTTTTCCGTCAGCCTGTTGTCACACCAATCGTTCGCCAGTTCGAAGGGAACACCAAGGAATCCCTCAATCCCATCCCTGGGCACCGTGGAACGACCAGTGTCGTCCAGTCCGCCGAACGCACGGCCGAGCATTTGAGCAAGACGTACCGGATGCTCCGCCTTGACCTCCACGGGCTCATGCTTTATCCAATGACGCTGCGCCATGCGAACGTACAGGGATTTGTATTTGTCGCCATCGATCAGACCCAGATCGAAGGCTCTGCGCACAGCTGCACCAATGGAAATTCCCCATCCGGACTTTACGTACAGGTAGTCCTCCAGCATCATGCTCGGGCTGATGATCGCTCGCGCGTCGGACTCAGGAAAAAGGAATTCGCCAGCAAACTCGTTAGCCTCCCTCTCCATCAAGGACACATCCTTGGGACGGCGGTACCGGTGCAGAACCAGATGCCCTAGCTCATGAGCAATAGTGAATCTGAGCCGGTCACCAGGCTTGTTTTCGGGAAAATAGCCTATAAGGGCCTTGTCTGGGTAAGTAACTCCATCACTGACCGAATCAGCTACCTTCGTCGTCAGCGGTGCAATGATCACTCCCTTGCGTTCCACGCTTCGGATCATGTTACGCACTGCTCCCCTGGAAGGCAGCCCCAGTATCGCGCGCGTGCTTGCCGCAATATGGCGGACTCCTTGTGCCTGCGGGTTAAAGGTCGGTGCAATCTTATCTAGCCAGGATGCCGTCTTATCTGGCACATTTGACATCGAACTGACCCTGGAGACCGTGTCCGCCAACATCTCGAACTCCGCGCAGATGCGATTGCTGAGATTCCTGGTGATTGTTTTCTTGCGACGAAAGGCGAGGCGATTCCAGTCAAGACCTGGACCGCGCAGCATGAAGAAAGACAGAGGAAGGCTGGTTGCGTAGGCTATCTTTTCGACGCTCGATTCCGTAAGATGAGCGGTCGGACTGCCAACCAGCATGCCGATGTAGGTCGGGGTCATGCCAGAACGCTCGGCAAGCTCTTTTTTGGTCCAACCCCGATACTTCCGTGCAAGCTCAATGCGCGTGGGATTGAACTCATTCATCGGATTGTCTCTTCCCTTTCTTCTTGGACAATTGTATTTGAACGAGGGACCAACAGCTCATTCCCCTCATCATCACCGTTGAACGCCATACCGTTGAAACCTTCACCCATCTGAAGAACCATGAGGGCAATGCAGGGAGCGCCCTTAGGAAAACGGCCGGTTCCAGTAGGCTGGTAGGCGGAACAATGGAAAATACCGTTTGCTTCGGTCCAAACCAAGACAATTTCTGAGTCACTCAGCGGCTTCTTGCCTGAAAGCTCCTGGTCGAGCATAGCTGGTTGCACCCATGCCTCCCTACGCCGTAAGTTCGTTCCAGCGGGAGGAACACTCCCCTCCAATTTGAACTTCTTGAGGAATCGAAGCCTGAGGCCTGAACCGATATTGCGCAGATGAAGACCAGAGGTGGACTTCGTAAGTTTCCAGCCATCGATTGGCTCATCTGTGATTTGTGCGCGCAGCGTCGCGTTAAAGTTGTCCGCATAGAGCTTCGGATACTTAGCTCGAGGAGTGCCAAGTGTGCTCATGGCCGACAGCGAACGAAGCCTAGCCTGCGGCAACAATGTTGGAAGGGCATCATTGATTGGCGTGAGGTTCTGACGAATGAGCTCAAGTTTTTCCAAGGAGTCTCCTTAAAACGCGCGTTCATGTTTGATATTTGGAGCATTGTTTTATTTTACTATTTGAGTTTGAGTTTACTACCGCAAAATTAATCTATCAAGTCAGAATAAATGCAGATTTGCCTTGTCTTTTCACCGTCAACGTTGTCACGAATCTTCATGACGACAAATAACAGGCGACGATATAGACCACCGAGCTGACCATATCTGAACAGTTGCTGCACAGCAGCCATCAATCTGACAGACTCGCTGGAAACGAATTTTACCATCGTGACGAACCTTTAGGCGAACTTAAAAATGTGCCACTCCGCGCTCGATTCCGACCCAAACAAGCTTGGGTAGAGTTGGTGACATGCAAATCGATATCGTCTCCGTCTTCCCCGAGTATTTTGACGTAACTGGACTCAGCCTGCTAGGCAAGGCCCAGGAGAAAGGCCTGGTGACTATACGCGCCCACAACCTGCGCGACTGGACTCATGACGTGCACCACTCCGTGGACGATACGCCAGTGGGCGGTGGAGCTGGCATGGTCATGAAACCTGAAGTCTGGGGCCGGTGCCTGGACGATCTGCTGGACTTGCCAGACGGGTCGGCTCTGCAACCACCCACCATGGATCAGACAACCGATACTGCCGATACCGAAGAAGAAAAAGAGGCAATGAAGAGTTCCGGCGACAAAAGCTACGACATAGCATCCGAGGCAGATCCATCTGCAGACAGCCACGAGGCTGGTGTAGCCAGACCAGTCCTGATCTTCCCCAACCCATCCGCTCCTCTGTTCACCCAGGCCGATGCGACCGAGCTGTCTCGGGCGGAGAGGCTGATATTCGGCTGCGGCCGCTACGAAGGCTATGACGCACGCATTCCCGACTACTACCGGAATCAGGGAATCGACGTTCGCGAGTACTCCATTGGCGACTACGTACTCAATGGGGGCGAAGTGGCCGTCTCGGTCATGCTGGAGGCCATCACACGTCTCCTGCCCGGCTTCATGGGCAATCCTGCATCCATTGTGCAGGAATCCTACACCGGGGCTGAGCCGCTGCTGGAGTATCGCCAGTACACACGCCCCACCACCTGGCGTGGCATGGCTGTGCCCGAGATACTGACCAGCGGCGACCACAGAAAGGTGGACAGGTTCCGGCGCGACGAGGCCATCAGGAGAACCAGTCGAATCCGTCCCGACCTGATTGCCCGATTGGACTGCTCCACTCTCGATAAGCACGACCGCCGTCTCTTGGAAGACCTGGGCTGGGGCACAGGGAAAACCCATCCGAGACCTCTGGACCAGCCGTCAAATTGATTGCCCGTCAAATTTGCAGGGCTGATCAGCGGACCGTCAGATAGTAGACTGCTGTCTCCCCATAGCTGCGAGCCTGATCAATGGCCCATCCTTCAGGAGCCGTGGGCGGC
>NZ_JBVPQK010000265.1:0-3700 GCF_058197115.1 Bifidobacterium sp. POST2/T3 (B1) | reverse complement strand
GGTGGGGTTCATCGGATTCTTCCAGATGTTCGCCCGTGCGGCGGGCCGCTTCCCCGGTGACTACGCAGCCCTGCTGGCAGTCACCGCCGCCCTCTTCATCGCCCTCTGGGTCCTGCTGGAGATTTTCCTACCTTACGGTAGCCAGGCCATCCTGCCCAGCATCGTCATCCTGAGTTCCCTGGGCATCACCCTGATCACCCGCATAGATTTGCGCAACGCCCGGATCGGCCAGCCCACACGAGTGGGCTTCACCCAGCTGATCTGGCTGTGTCTGGCCCTGGTCCTGTGCGGGCTGCTGGTGGTGCTGCTCAGGGACTATAGGCTGCTGCGCCGCTTCTCCTATGTGAGCATGGTGGTGGGCCTGGTCCTGCTCCTATCGCCCATGCTTCCCGGCATCGGCCGCGAGATCGGCGGCGCCCGCATCTGGATAGGCATAGGGTCACACACCCTGCAACCCGGCGAATTCGCCAAGCTCTTCCTGGCCTTCTTCTTCGCCGCTTACCTGTTCGACCACCGAGACCAGCTGGCCGTGGGCGGCAAGAAGTTCCTGGGCATGCGGATGCCCCGAATCAAGGACTTTGGCCCCATCATCATCGTCTGGCTGATTTCGCTGGCCGTCCTGGTCATCCAGCATGACCTGGGCACCTCGTTGATGTACTTCGCCATGTTCGTCTCCATGCTCTATGTGGCCACCGGCCGCACCAGCTGGATCGCCATCGGCTCGGTCTTCTTCGTCATTGGAGCCGTGGCCGCCTCTATGATCTTCGCACATGTGGGTGCCCGTGTGGATGCCTGGCTGCACCCCTTCAGCGACGCTGAGTTCGGCAAGGCCTTCGGCGGGTCCGGCCAGCTGGTGCGCGGCATCTTCGGTCTGGCTGCCGGCGGACTGACCGGCACCGGCCTGGGCCAGGGACGCCCCTGGATCACTCCCCTGGCCAACTCCGATTTCATCTATACGTCGGTGGGCGAGGAGCTGGGGCTGAGCGGCCTGCTTGTGGTCCTGGCCCTCTACCTGGTCATCGTGGCCTCGGGCATGATCACGGCCATGAAGATTAAAGACGGCTTCGGCAAGCTCCTGGCCTCCGGTCTGGTCTTCACCATGGCCTTCCAGGTCTTCACCGTGGTGGGCGGCATCACCCTGGTCATCCCCCTGACCGGACTGACCATGCCCTACATGGCGGCAGGCGGCTCCAGTCTGGTGGCCAACTGCATCCTGGCAGTCCTGCTGATCATCATCTCCAACGCGGCCAACAAGCCTGCGCCGGAGGTCAGCTCGGACACCTTCAAGTATGAGGCCCTGGCCGTCCTGCGCCAGCAGGAAACCAGCAAGCGCAGCGGACAGGACGACTCGGACTCTGAAGAGTCCCACAGCCGTCATGCCGAGCCGGACGAGCCGACCGATCAGGATGAGGAGGCCGACCTGCCAGCCACCGGCCGCATCCCCGTCCGCCAGGTCCGAGGAGGTGGACAGTGAACAAGGCCCTGCGCCAACTCTTCAACGCCGTCATCGTCCTCTTCGTCATCCTGGGGCTTTCCAGCTCCATCATCATGGTGATCAGGGCAGGGAGCCTTAACTCGGACTCCCGCAATCTGCGCGCCCTCTACCATGAGTACGCGGCACCCAGAGGGGCCATCCTGACCTCGGACGGCGCCGTCATGGCCCAGTCCGACCCCATCAACGACTCCTTCCAGTACCAACGGCACTACCACAAGGGTGCCGTCTACTCGCCCATCACCGGTTACTACTCCATCACAAGCCCAGCAGACCGGGGAATCGAGGCTTCACGCGACCGTCTGCTGAGCGGCCAATCGGACAGCCTGTGGATGGACCGGCTCAAGTCCCTCTTCACCGGAACCCAGAACAAGGGTGCCTCCATCGAGACCTCCATCAATCCAAAGATGCAAGAGGCCGCCTACGACATGCTGGGCAACCTGTCCGGATCGGTGGTGGCTATCGAGCCCTCCACCGGCCGCATCCTGACCATGGTCAGCACGCCAAGCTACAACCCCGACGACCTGACCGCCCACGACAGCGGTGATGCCTCCCAGGCCTACCAGAAGCTGGCCTCCCGTTCTGACAACCCCATGCTCAACCGGGCCACCTCACAACTGTATCCGCCCGGATCCACCTTCAAGGTGGTCGTGGCAGCGGCCGCCCTAGAGTCCGGCCAATACCACCCCGACAGCCAGTTACCGGCCGGGGCCTCATACACCCTGCCCGGCACCAACTACAACCTGACCAACGCCACAACCACGGGCAACGGAGCCAACGGCCGGATCAGCTTGGAAAATGCCCTAGCATACTCCTCCAATACAGCCTTCGCCCAGCTGGGAGTTAGCCTGGGCGGCAAGACGCTAGCCGAGCAGGCACGCAAATTCGGCTACGGCTCCACCATCACCCTGGATGGAACCAACTCCACAGGCCGACCCATGAAGGCTGTGGCCTCCAAGTTCCCCGAGGACCAGTCCCAGGACCGGCTCGCTCTGGCCTCCATCGGCCAGGGAGACACCCTGTCCACCCCCATGCAGGCGGCCATGACCGCCGCCGCCGTGGCCAACGGTGGCAAGCTCATGCAGCCGACCCTGGTTGATCGGGTGCGCTCCAGCGATCTGAGCGTCATCAGCGAGACCACGCCCTCGGTTTACTCGCAGGCCTTCTCCTCGGACACCGCCAAGGCCCTAACCACCATGATGGAAGCAGTGACCACCAAGAGCTACCCCAATCTGGCTATCCCCGGCATGCAGGTGGCGGCCAAGTCCGGCACAGCTCAGATCGGTGCAGGCAATACGGCAAATGACGGGTGGATGGTAGGATTCGCCCCGGCCGATAACCCCAAGGTGGCTGTTGCCGTCGTGGTGCATGGCGTCTCCTCCTATGGCATGGAGATTGCCGGGCCGATCATGAAACGCGTCATGCAGGAGGCTGCCAAGTGAAACTAGTACAGGGACAGCTCATCCATCGACGGTACCGTCTGGACCGTCGCCTGGCCCAAGGGGGCATGGGCGAGGTCTGGAAGGGCTACGACATCGAATTGGGCCGCGTGGTGGCCATCAAGGCCCTACGCGAGGACCTGACCAACGAGGAGTCCAAGTTGCTGCGGCTACGGGCCGAGGCACACAATTCCGCCAACCTGGCCCACCCCAACATCGCCGCCCTCTTCGAGTACTACGAGCACGATGGCATCGGATTCCTGATCATGGAATACGTGCCCAGCCAATCCCTGGCAGACATTTACCGGGACCGGGGCGCCCTGGATCCCATCGAGCTGCTGCCCATCCTGATCCAGACGGCCCGGGGGCTCTACGTGGCCCACTCACACGGGGTCATCCACCGGGATGTCAAGCCGGCCAACATCATGGTCTCCGACACCGGCGAGGTCAAGATCACCGACTTCGGGGTCTCCTACTCCACCAACCAGGGGCAGATCACCCAGGACGGCATGGTGGTGGGCACGGCCCAGTACATCTCGCCCGAGCAGGCCCAGGGCCTCCAGGCCACGCCCCAGTCCGACATCTACTCCCTGGGCGTGGTGGCCTACGAGGGGCTCTGCGGGCACCGGCCCTTCACCGGCGCCACCCCGGTGGACATCGCTGCAGCACACGTCAACGACCCTGTGCCGCCGCTGCCCGACTCGGTGGACAACCAACTCATGAACTTCGTCATGTCCATGCTGGCCAAGGACCCGCGAGACCGCCCGGC
>NZ_JBVPQK010000264.1:0-3704 GCF_058197115.1 Bifidobacterium sp. POST2/T3 (B1) | reverse complement strand
GACCGCAGGAGTGCTGAAGTGCCGAATGAATTTTCATGGTAACGCAAGAAGGCGGCTGAATCTTGCTTTTCGCAAACCCGGCCAGTCGTAATGGACTTGATGTTGTAGCGGAGCTGCTTTACACGAATCCTGCAGGTCTGGATGAGAGCGGAAACCTGGTAATCATAGAAAACTGAGTAATTCAGAAGCTGAGGATAAGTACCATAGCATGCCTAGGACAAGGTACAGGAACAATGTGAGCCTGATCACGTACTTTTAGATGTCAGCTGGATCCAAAGGCGACTTGACTAAAGATGTTGAACAGGTCTATACAACATATGCCTATATGAGTAAACAACGGCAAGGCTGGCTGCGGGCTTCTGCCCGTGGCTGGCCCGGCCGTGTTCGGGGCGTTCATGCCTGCCTTGAACTCCAGCAGGCGTAAGTGTGGTGGGGGCGCGGGAGGGAGTGTCGGCTCACTTGGGGTTGAGCCTTGACTGACACTGGCCTCCCTGCCCCCTTTTGTGGGCCGGGGCGGGGGGATTGATCCGCCTCAGGCCTGTCTTACTCGTGCGAAGCGTGTGACAGCAGGCGTGTCTCCCTCCGGTGGCGGCGGGATGCCAGGACCCCGCCCATGCTGGTCATGCCGGTGGCCAGGGCGAGCAGGATGCCTTCCTCGCCGGCCTTTGGGAGCACGCCTGCAGCCAAGTACGTGTATTTGAGGGAGGTGTCCGGCTGCTGGGGTCCGCCCAGCACCGTGTAGTCCACGCTGACGGTGACCGTGCCCGGCATGTGTGCAGGCGTGGTCACGGTCACGCTGCCGCCATCGCCGGGCTTCAGTTCTGATACGGGGGTCTGGTCGAATCTGACGCCGGTGATCACCAGCTGCAGTTTGATCTCCACCGGCACTGGAACACTCCAGTTGTTGGTGGCACCGTCGATGATCTCACCAGAAGCGTGGTCGTATTGCCAGGTGTAGGCTTTGTATCCCCAGGTGTAGGCTTTCCCGTCGCTGCCCACGGCCAGCGATCGATACATTCCGGCGCTGACCTGTGTGGCTTTCAGCCCTTTGCTCGCGTCAGAGGGGCTGGCGGGGTCGCGCACATGAATAGGAACACTCGAAGAGCCGCCGCTGTTGTTGCCGAGCCTGCCATATTTGTCTTCTCCCCAGGCGTAGGCGTATCCGTCGCTGCCCACGGCCAGTGAATGCCGGCTTCCAGCGTAGACCTGGGTGGCTTTCAGCCCTTTGCTCGCGTCAGTGGGGCTGCTTGGATCGCGCACGCGCACGGGAACAGACGAACCTGCAAAGTAACCTTGGCTGTTGTTGCCAAGCTGGCCATCATCATTGAGTCCCCAGGCGTAGACGTTCCCGTCGCTGCCTATGGCTAGCGTATGACCGTCTCCGGCGCTGACCTGCACGTAGGTGAAATCCGCAGGCACGTCCGGATACGTCTTGCGATCAGGCGTCCTCACCATGACCGGCTTAGTCTGGGTGTAAGTGTCCGTCCCGTCGCCGAGCTGACTATCTTCGTTTAATCCCCAGGCGTAGGCGTTTCCGTCGTTGCCTATGGCTAGCGTATGAGCGCCTCCGGCGCTGACCTGCACGAAGGCAAAGTTCGTGGGTGTGCCTTCAGGCTTCAGCGTTCTGTGCGACTCAAGCCAAAGGCCGCCCTCCATCCCGTCGCCGAGCTCGCCATCCCAGTCCCATCCCCAGGCGTAGACGTTCCCGTCGCTGCCCACGGCCAGCGAATCATCCTCTCCGGCGCTGATCTGTACGTAGGTGAAATCCGCTGGTAGGTCCGGACAATTCACAGGCTTGGGCACCTTGCCCGGCGTATTCCGTTCGGTTCTCGTCGTGTCGCCGAGCTCGCCATACCGGTTGAATCCCCAGCCGTAGACGTTCCCGTCGCTGCCCAGGGCCAGCGAATGGGCACCTCCGGCACTGACCTGCACGTAGGTGAAATCCGCAGGCACGCCGGCAGGCTTCTGCACCATGACCGGCGTAGTCCGGTCGGTGTACGTCCCGTCGCCGAGCTGGCCATGGTCGTTTTTCCCCCAGGCGTAGGCGTTCCCGTCACTGCCCAAAGCCAAGGAAAAATTGGTCAGATAGGTATCTTTCCCTTCTTTTCCTTCGCTGACCTGGCTGAACCTGATGCCTCGCCTGGGAATGTCTGGCGGGGTGATGGTGGTCTGTTGGCCTCCTGTCTGGCTGCCTTTGTCAGGGTTGATTTTCCACGTGTTGTTGGGGTCTTTGAAGGTCCATTTGGCGGTGAGGGTAAGGTTCTGGGTGACGGGTCTGCTGAAGTCATAGGCGACCTCCCCGATGAACCATCCGTCGAACAGGTAGCCCTGGCGAGCCGGGTCGGGGGAGGGACGCTTGGCCCTGCCGTACGGGGTGGAGACGTTCTGGTCTGCGGGTTTGGGGTTTCCGCCTTCTGTATTGAAGGTGACCGTGCAAGTGGGGCTTTGCACCTCCTCCCTGGTCAGGGGCTGGTCGACCGTGTAGTTGAGACTCCTGGTGAAGGGCTGGCCGTCCTGCCTGCCGGCGATGGTGATGGCGGTTTGCCCTGGCTTGTGGGCGGGAATCTCCGCCTGCCAAGCGTCGTCGTTCTTGCTGAACGTCAATGCTTGGCCGTCCATGCTAGCTGATTCCAGTGTGAGCGCGGTGCTGGTGTCGAGCCTTGCTGGTTTGCCGGGCCGACCCTGCTCGTCCAGGCTCCACCTGTATATGTCGCCCGTCCTGCTGATGGCGGTGATCCTGCTGTCGGCGGCTTCGGCGGCTTGCATGTACTGCTGATTCCCATCGGTCGTACATATGGGCGCTTCGCCGGGCTTCCAGGCCCAGATGCGGCCTTTTGAGTCTATGAGAGTTGCTTGCATAACGTTACTGCTTATGGCTGTAATGGCAGAAAGTTCAGATGAAACAAGCGGCTTTGGCTGGCTTTGTTCGTTATCCAGATAGCTAATCTGACCTGTTAAGTCAAGAAGTATAAAGCCATGATCCACGGATGATATCTGAACAATACGGCTGGTGACCTTGACGGGTTGTATCTGATTGATATCGACGGCATCCGGCTTCCAAGTCCATACCTGGCCCTTGCTATCCAAGGCGAGCAGGCGATCAGCATTGCCAACCGCCTTGACTGCTAAGGCCTGCTTGGGCAGGCTCATGGCCTTTCCTGTCAGCTTCCCCTTACTGGTCCATGCGCATATAAGGCCATCTTGATTCACTGCTAAGAGGTGGCCAGGAGTCATGGCGATGCTGGCGTAGGTCGTGGAGTCTGAGGCGAGCAAGGCTGGTGTATCCCCGCTCCCATTCCAGGTGTAGATGCGGTGGTCCCGGCTCAAGGCCGCGTAACCGTTCCTGCCAACGACTCCAGTTATGAATCGCACGTCGCCAGACGTACTTCGAGGTGATGGCACCTGAACGGGTATCTTATCGTTCGTTGTCCACGTGAACAGGCGGCCATCGCCGGTCACACCGATCAGCTTGTCGTCACGGGCTTCCAACGTGCTAAAGGAAAGGGAATCCGCATTCGGAGGTGTAACGGTGATGCTGGTGCCGCCGGAAGCCGGACCATGGTCGGGACTCAGAGTCCAATCAGTAACCGCTGTCCACTTGGCCTTTAAGGTGATGTCTCTGGTGACCGGGGTGCGGAAATCCATGATTCCGTCATGCTCCGCCCAGCCGTCAAAACGATAGCCGTCACGCTGCGGATTGCGAA
>NZ_JBVPQK010000263.1:0-3717 GCF_058197115.1 Bifidobacterium sp. POST2/T3 (B1) | reverse complement strand
TATTTCCATTGTGCCCTACGGTTGGTATTTTACGTGCTTTTGAAATCGTGTATCCTATGCGCAGTACATATCGTGTGAAATGACCGGTATACGAGGTGGCTGGTCGAACAAGGAAAGGGTACACGATGGCACAGGATTACGATACCCCGCGAGACAAGGACGAAGACGAGGAATCCCTGCAGGAGCTTGGCAAAAGCGGCCAGGATGCCGGGGCTGACCTGGACGATGACGAGAACGCCATCGCCGAGGACTACGAGCTGCCTGGCGCCGACCTGAGCAATGAGGACTCTTCGGTGACTGTCATCCCCATGCAGGGCGATGAATTCATCTGCTCTAACTGCTTCCTGGTCAAGCACCGGAGCCAGCTGGCCTACACAACCCCCGACGGCAAGCCCGTCTGCAAGGAATGCGCCGCCTGATGGCCTATGACGAGTCCTACAACGAGCCCGAAACGGTCGAGGTCCTGTTCCAGTCCCTGGATGGGGCCGAGGTGCCGGAATACGCCATGCCCGGCGATGCGGGGGCCGATCTGCGAGCCAGTGTGGCTGTAGATCTGGCCCCCTTCCAGCGGGCCTTGGTGCCCACGGGAGTGGCTCTGGCCCTGCCCAACGGCTACGTCGGCCTGGTTCATCCACGCTCGGGGCTGGCGGTCAAAATGGGGGTGACCGTGCTCAACGCGCCCGGGACCATCGATGCCGGCTACCGGGGCGAAATCAAGGTGCCGCTGATCAACCTGGATCCGCATGAGTCGGTCCACTTCGAGCCTGGGGAGCGCATCGCCCAGCTGGTCATCCAGCGCTACGTGCAGGCCCGTTTCGTGCCCGCCGAACGCCTGCCCGGCTCGGTGCGTTCGGATGGCGGATTCGGCTCGACCGGCCGCTGAGGCACCCTTCGGACACGGGCGGCCTGAATGGGCCAGACGCAAGTGTAGGATTGGTGCATTATATCAGGACATTGGAGGCTTGAATGGTCACTCAGGAGGGCAGCGTCTGTAGCAATGATGTCGGCGATCAGGCCCCTTCCGGCCTGTCCTCCAGAGCCTTGGGCTGCGAGGTCAGCGACGACCCGCTCAACCCCCTGATGCCCATCTGGGAGATTTGCTCCACTCATCATCCCGATGAAGATCTGTCCATGCTCCAGCGCGCCTACGACCGGGCCGTGGTCCAGCATGCCGACCAGAGGCGCAAGTCCGGCGAGCCCTACATTATCCATCCACTGGCTGTGGCACAGATTCTGGCCGACCTGGGCATGGGGCCCACTGTGGTCTCGGCCGGTCTGCTGCACGACACCGTGGAGGACACCGATTACACCCTGGAGCAGTGCCGGGACGAGTTCGGCGACACGGTTGCCGGCCTGGTGGACGGGGTCACCAAGATATCCAAGATGGACTACGGCGATTCGGCCCAGGCCGAGACCATCCGCAAGATGATTGTGGCCATGAGCCGGGATGTGCGCGTCCTGGTGGTCAAGCTGGCCGACCGGGTCCACAACGCCCGAACATGGCGCTATGTCAAGGCTGCATCAGCCCAGCGCAAGGCCCGTGAGACCCTGGATGTCTATGCACCCCTTGCCAACCGGTTGGGCATGAACGCCATCAAGACCGAGCTGGAGGAGCTCAGCTTCAAGACCCTCTATCCTAAGATCTACAACGAGATCGTAGTGCTGGTTTCCCGCAGGGCCGGCCAGCGGGAGGTCTACCTGCAGCAGATCCTGGACGAGATCCACGAGGATCTGGACGCCCAAGGCATCAAGGCTCAGGTGACCGGACGGCCTAAGGACTACTTCAGCATTTACCAGAAGATGATTGTGCGCGGGCACGATTTCGCCAACATCTATGATCTTGTCGGGGTGCGCATCATCGTGGACACCATTCGCGACTGCTATGCGGCCCTAGGTGCCGTCCATGCCCGGTGGAGCCCGGTGCCTGGGCGGTTCAAGGATTACATTGCCATGCCCAAGACCAATCGCTACCAGTCCCTGCATACCACGGTGGTGGGCCCGGGCGGCAAGCCGGTCGAGATTCAGATCCGCACCTGGCAGATGCATCGCCGCGCAGAGTTCGGCATCGCCGCCCACTGGAAGTACAAGGAGAACGGTTCTGCCGGCCGTGAGCTCTCCCAGCCCGATAAGTCCGATGTCAAGCGAGAGAGCCAGGAGGGAGAGCTGAGCCAAGAAGACAATCTGACTTGGATTCAGCAGCTGGCCGACTGGACCAGCGAGACTCCGGACTCCAACGAGTTCTTGGGTTCCCTGAAGGACGATCTGGGCGCGGCCGAGGTCTACGTGTTTACGCCCAAAGGCAAGATCATCTCCCTGCCAGCCGATTCCACGCCCGTGGACTTCGCCTATGCCGTCCACACCGAGGTGGGCCACAGAACCATGGGCGCGCGTGTTAATGGCCGTCTGGTCCCTCTGGATACCAAGCTGCGCAACGGGGACACGGTGGAGATCCTGACCAGCAAGTCGGACACCGATGGGCCCTCGCGCGACTGGCTCAGCTTTGCCAAGAGCCCTCGCGCACGTAGCAAGATCCGTCAATGGTTCAGTAAAGAGCGCCGTTCTGAGACTATCGAAGAGGGCAAGGACGAGCTGATCCGCGCCATGCGTAAGCGGAACCTTCCCGTGTCCACCCTGCTGACGCCCGAAGCCATGGTGGGGGCCGCCGACGAGCTCAACTATCCCAATGAGAAGGCGGTCTACGCAGCCATTGGTGACGGACAGGTATCCACCCAAAACGTGATTTCGCGGTTGGTCCATGACGCTGGTCGGTCGGCCCTTGAGGACGAGGTGGAGCAGGAGGCCATTCCCCTGCAGCGGGTCACCAAATCCAGTCGGCCGGAGACCTCCCAAGGGATCTCGGTCAAGGGCGTGGATGATGTTTGGGTCAAGCTGGCACGCTGCTGCACCCCAGTACCTGGAGACCCCATCACCGGGTTCATCACCCGCAATCAGGGAGTCTCGGTTCATCGGTCCGACTGCCAGAACCTTCTGGACCTGCGTAAGAAGCAGCCCGAACGGATCATTGAGGTCTCCTGGACGGGTAAACAGGGCACCTTCATGGTCCAGATCCAGGTGGAGGCCCTGGACCGGCCCCATCTGCTCTCAGACATCACCCAGGTGCTGTCCGACCACGGTGTCAATATCCTGTCTGGCAGCCAGTCTACCGGCCGGGACCGGGTGGCGGTCAGCCAGTTCGTCTTCGAGATGGGTGACCCCCAGCATCTGAACACGCTCTTATCGGCTGTCAGGAAGATAGACGGTGTCTTCGATGCTTACCGGCTGACCGGAGCCAAGGGCTCGACCAGTCCTCATATGCGGGCCATTTGACCTTTCCCCCAACCACCACTATGTCATCCTTTCCTTCATACACTGACGACGGCATGTTCCAACTGTTTTGTCGAAGCGATCACCTGCTTTCAGTTTTTGAAAATTCGCTGGACTAAAGTCTGATAGATGGTTATAAACGGTGGTTATAGAAGGACCCCCGGTGGTCAATGACCTGGCCGGGGGTCTTAGCGGGAACAACTGCAATCGATCAGCGCACGGCGTTCATCCACTGTTCCTTAGTGGCCTTTTCGGCTTCCAGCTCCTGCTTCTTGGCCGGATCCTGCTCAGCGGCAATCCGCCGATTCAAGTCCTCAAGCTGGGCGGCCAGCTGCTGCTCGAAGCTGGAGACGCGGGCATCGGCCTCGGGGTCGGACTGGTTCCAGGCCGCAT
>NZ_JBVPQK010000262.1:0-3718 GCF_058197115.1 Bifidobacterium sp. POST2/T3 (B1) | reverse complement strand
GGTGGGGTTCATCGGATTCTTCCAGATGTTCGCCCGTGCGGCGGGCCGCTTCCCCGGTGACTACGCAGCCCTGCTGGTAGTCACCGCCGCCCTCTTCATCGCCCTCTGGGTCCTGCTGGAGATTTTTCAGCCTTACGGTAGCCAGGCCATCCTGCCCAGCATCGTCATCCTGAGCTCCCTGGGCATCACCCTGATCACCCGCATAGATCTGCGCAACGCCCGGATTGGCCAGCCTACACGAGTGGGCTTCACCCAGCTGATCTGGCTGTGTCTGGCCCTGGTCCTGTGCGGGCTGCTGGTGGTGCTGCTCAGGGACTATAGGCTGCTGCGCCGCTTCTCCTATGTGAGTATGGTGGTGGGCCTGGTCCTGCTCCTATCACCCATGCTTCCCGGCATCGGCCGCGAGATCGGTGGCGCCCGCATCTGGATAGGCATAGGGTCTCACACCCTGCAGCCCGGCGAATTCGCCAAGCTCTTCCTGGCCTTCTTCTTCGCCGCCTACCTGTTCGACCACCGAGACCAGCTAGCCGTGGGCGGCAAGAAGTTCCTGGGCATGCGGCTGCCCCGAATCAAGGACTTTGGCCCCATTATCATCGTCTGGCTTATTTCGCTGGCCGTCCTGGTCATCCAGCATGATCTGGGCACCTCGCTGATGTACTTCGCCATGTTCGTCTCCATGCTCTATGTGGCTACCGGCCGCACCAGCTGGATCGCCATAGGCGCGGTCTTCTTCGTCATCGGGGCTGTGGCCGCCTCCATGATCTTCGCCCATGTGGGTGCCCGTGTGGACGCCTGGCTGCACCCCTTCAGCGATGCTGAGTTCAGCAAGGCCTTCGGCGGGTCCGGCCAGCTGGTGCGCGGCATCTTCGGCCTGGCCGCCGGCGGGCTGACAGGCACCGGCCTGGGCCAGGGACGTCCCTGGATCACCCCCCTGGCCAACTCTGACTTCATCTACACATCGGTGGGCGAGGAGCTGGGGCTGAGCGGCCTGCTGGTGGTCCTGGCCCTCTACCTGGTCATCGTGGCCTCGGGCATGATCACGGCCATGAAGATCAAGGATGGCTTCGGCAAGCTCTTAGCCTCCGGCCTGGTCTTCACCATGGCCTTCCAGGTCTTCACTGTGGTGGGCGGCATCACCTTGGTCATCCCCCTGACCGGACTGACCATGCCCTACATGGCGGCGGGCGGCTCCAGTCTGGTGGCCAACTGCATCCTGGCCGTTCTGTTGATCATCATCTCCAACGCGGCCAACAAGCCTGCGCCGGAGGTCAGCTCGGACACCTTCAAGTACGAGGCCCTGGCCGTCCTGCGCCAGCAGGAGACCAGCAAGCGCAACGGCCAGGACGACTCGGACCCCGACTCAGACTCTGACGACCAAGAGTCCCATGATCGTCATGCCGGGCCGATCGAGCAGACCGACCAGGACGAGGAGACCGACCTGCCAGCCACCGGCCGCATCCCCGTCCGTCAGGTCCGAGGAGGTGGACAGTGAACAAGGCCTTGCGTCAACTCTTCAACGCCGTCATCGTCCTCTTCGTCATCCTGGGGCTTTCCAGCTCCATCATCATGGTGATCCGGGCGGAGAGCCTTAACTCGGACCCTCGCAATCTGCGTGCCCTGTACCACGAGTATGCGGCACCCAGGGGGGCCATCCTGACCTCGGACGGCGCCGTCATGGCCCAGTCCGACCCCATCAACGACTCCTTCCAGTACCAGCGGCACTACCACAAGGGGCCCGTCTACTCGCCCATCACCGGCTACTACTCCATCACCAGCCCGGCAGACCGAGGAATCGAGGCCTCGCGCGACCGTCTGCTGAGCGGCCAGTCGGACAGCCTGTGGATGGACCGGGTCAAGTCCCTCTTCACCGGCACCCAGAACAAGGGTGCCTCCATCGAGACCTCCATCAATCCCAAGATGCAGGAGGCCGCCTACGCCATGCTGGGCAACTTGTCCGGTTCGGTGGTGGCCATCGAACCCTCCACAGGCCGCATCCTGACCATGGTCAGCACACCGAGCTACAACCCCGAAGACCTGACCGCCCACGACAGCGGCGATGCCTCCCAGGCCTACCAGAAACTGGCCTCCCGTTCCGACAACCCCATGCTCAACCGGGCCACCTCGCAGCTGTATCCGCCCGGGTCCACCTTCAAGGTGGTTGTGGCCGCCGCCGCCCTGGAGTCCGGCCAGTATCACCCCGATAGCCAACTGCCGGCCGGGGCCTCATACACATTGCCCGGCACCAACTACAATCTGACCAACACCACTACAGCGGCCGGCGGGGTCAACGGGAAGATCAGCCTGGAGGATGCCCTGGCCTACTCATCCAACACGGCCTTCTCCCAGCTAGGGGTCACCCTGGGCGGCAAGACGCTGGCAGCGCAGGCTCGCAAGTTCGGCTACGGCTCCACCATCACCCTGGACGGGACCACCTCCACAGGACGGCCCATGAAGGCCGTGGCCTCCAAATTCCCCGAGGACCAGTCCCAGGACCGGATCGCCCTGGCTTCCATCGGCCAGGGAGACACCCTATCCACCCCACTTCAGGCTGCCATGACGGTCGCCGCCGTGGCCAACGGCGGCAAGCTCATGCAACCGACCCTGGTGGACCGGGTGCGCTCCAGCGACCTCAGCGTCATCAGCGAGACAACGCCCTCGGTCTACTCACAGGCCTTCTCATCGGACACCGCCAAGGCCCTGACCACCATGATGGAGGCAGTAACCACCAAGAGCTACCCGGAGCTTGAGATTCCAGGCGTACAGGTGGCCTCCAAGTCCGGCACAGCCCAGATCGGCACGGGCAATACGGCAAATGACGGGTGGATGGTAGGATTCGCTCCGGCCGACAAACCCAAGGTAGCCGTAGCCGTCGTGGTGCATGGAATCTCCTCCTATGGCATAGACATTGCCGGACCGATTATGAAACGCATCATGCAGGAGGCTGCCAAGTGAAACTGGTACAAGGACAGCTCATCCATAGACGGTACCGTCTGGACCGTCGCCTGGCCCAAGGGGGCATGGGCGAAGTCTGGAAGGGCTATGACATCGAACTGGGACGAGTTGTGGCCATCAAGGCCCTGCGCGAGGATCTGACCAACGAGGAGTCCAAGCTGCTGCGGCTGCGGGCCGAGGCGCACAATTCCGCCAACCTGGCCCACCCCAACATCGCCGCCCTCTTCGAGTACTACGAGCACGACGGCATCGGATTCCTGATCATGGAATACGTGCCCAGCCAATCCCTGGCAGACATCTATCGGGACCGGGGCGCCCTGGACCCCATCGAGCTGCTGCCCATCCTGATACAGACGGCCCGAGGGCTCTACGTGGCCCACTCCCACGGGGTCATCCACCGGGACGTCAAGCCGGCCAACATCATGGTCTCCGACACCGGCGAGGTCAAGATCACCGATTTCGGGGTCTCCTACTCCACCAACCAGGGGCAGATCACCCAGGACGGCATGGTGGTGGGCACAGCCCAGTACATCTCGCCCGAGCAGGCCCAGGGCCTCCAGGCCACCCCCCAGTCCGACATCTACTCCCTGGGTGTGGTGGCCTACGAGGGGCTCTGCGGGCACCGGCCCTTCACCGGCGCCACCCCGGTGGACATCGCCGCAGCACACGTCAACGACCCTGTGCCGCCACTGCCCGACTCGGTGGACAACCAACTCATGAACTTCGTCATGTCCATGCTGGCCAAGGACCCGCGAGACCGCCCGGC
>NZ_JBVPQK010000261.1:1255-3721 GCF_058197115.1 Bifidobacterium sp. POST2/T3 (B1) | reverse complement strand
GATTCTGATCAGGCAGGAGAACCTGGAGCCGGGCCCCATCAACAGACTTCTGGTTCAGGAAGGCATCCTGGTCAATCAAATCAGCCAGCAGAAGGGATCGTTGGAGGAATATTTCGCGGATCTGCTGAACAAGGACCCTCAAGAGCTTAGGAGACAACAATGATTAACCAGATCAGGGCCGACTTTTACAGGCAGCGGCGATCCATCGGCATGCTGATTCTGCTGATTGCCACTGTGGCACTCGGCATAGTGACCACATGGGGCAAGACGACCATAGGAATCACCACCGGAGGCGAAGAATACGCTCATAAACTGTCGGAAATCGCAGGGCAAAGCTGGACCATTAGGACAGGCCTGCAAGCAGGTGTCGCCTCCGCCTCGTCTCTAATCTACTTTTACATCGCGGTCTTCGTCATTGTCATTGGCGCAGAATACAGCCAGCACACTCTGAAGAACACGCTGACATCGGGCATCTCGCGCATACAGTTCATCCTGGGCAAGTATGTGACCATCCTGACTGACATCATCCTTTTGACCCTGTGCTACTTCGTCGCTATTCTGCTGACCGGACTGGCCCTAGGAAGGAAACCTGGAGCCAGTTGGGGCATCCTATGCAAGGATGTGGCCGTCATGACCCTATTGGTCAGCTTCTGCATCTCCGTCATCATCAGCCTAGGCATCGTCCTCTTGATCATTACCAAATCCCTGGTCATTCCAGCGGTGGTGATCGTGATATGGCCCATACTGATCGGTCTCATGGAGTTCACTGCGAAATGGCAATGGCTGAAATACCTCGACTTCGTCGGGTTCGGCGAACAGATCATCCTTAACACTCTGAAGGCTGATCAGGCCTGGATCTATGCCGGAGTATCCGCAGGCGTGGTCCTGGTGGCCATCTTCGGATCGGCTCTGATCATATCCAAGCAGGAGATCTAAGCCAGGTCAGGCCTATACCCGGCCCGGCTCCTGATCGCTGACGGCCTGCACGGCCATATGGGCAAAGGCCTTGACGGAGGCATCCAGTGAGTAATGTTCCTTGGCATGTTCGGCATAGCGACTGGGCCAGACTGCAAGGGCATCAGGATGGTCTACCCACCAGTCGATTTGCGAAGCTAGCGCCTGAGCCTTGCCGACCGGGAAGAGCGAATGCTGCGTCAAGGCGAAATGACCGGCGGCGCTCAGGATGGATCGGGCGATAACCGGGACTGCGCCGCAGGCCATCCCCTCCAGGACGCTGACCGATTCCAGATCCGCTATTGATGGATGAACCAGCAGGTCGGCCTGCCTGAGCAGATCGGGCATGGTCGCGTTCTGATGGAATCCAATAGAGACCTGCATGCCGTCCAGCTGCCGGGCGGCTTCTGCCTTCAGTCGGTGCTCCATGGGTCCTGTACCAGCTATGGTCAGACGGATCCTGCGTCTGTTCCTGCACAGAGCCAAGGCACGGATCAAAGTCAGATGGTCCTTTTCCCGGGCTAGCCTGCCAGAGGCCACAACCTGGATCAGCCGACCGGATCGCTGCCGTTCGTATCGGTCCCGCTCATATCGGTCACCAGGGTTGAACCTGGGCTGGTACCCGTTGGATATGACGTGCAGGCAGGCCTTGTACCCATGCGAGCGCAGCAGGTCGGCCGTCAGCTGGGTGGGAACGTGGATGTGCCTGACATGGTCGTAGAGCCAGAACCGAAACAGCCTGTAAATGGCCGCATCCACCCCGGGCAGGTAGCGCAATGGGCCAGAGGAATAGGTGATGTTTTCAGGCTGAATGTGAAAGCCGGCTGTCACCGGTATGCCCATGGATCTAGCTTGGGACAGGGCGGCGCGGCCGAAGGCGAAAGGTTCGTAAATATGAACCAGATCCACACCGGCAAAGGCTCTTCGGAAGAGATCCGGATCAGCACAAGCGAAGCTCATCTGTTGCCTGGCCGCCACTGCGGAGACCAAAGGAATGCGATGCACTCGTGCCGGATAGTCGGCCGACCCCACCCCCACCAGACGGACCCGGTGCCCCAGCGCCTCCAGACCTTGGGCGTATTGGATGGCGGAATTGGATGTCCCGTTGCCCCTGTTGCCAAAAGAGTCCAGGACCAGGGCCAGCGTCAGGCGATCATGATCCCTCATCAGCGTTCCCTTCGCTGTTCATCATTAGCAGCCTTGGGCCGGACCAAGACAGGGCGACGACCCGATTGCACCCACTAATTGCACCCAATATTAGTAGGAGAAGGCCGGGACGGCTGCCCCACGGTAGTAGCGGTTGATGGCGTCAGCCACATATCGGCTGTGGTAGGCGGAGACCAGAGCCTTGTATGCGGGGTCGTTTTTGTCGGCCTGCCTGGCCACGATGATGTTGACATAGGGGTGATTGGCTGGCGATTTGAGATCGCCGGGCACCTGGTAAATGGCATCCTGGATCTTCATGCCGGCATCCAGGATGAAATTGGTGTTGGTGATGCCGGCCGCATAGTC
>NZ_JBVPQK010000261.1:0-1155 GCF_058197115.1 Bifidobacterium sp. POST2/T3 (B1) | reverse complement strand
AGCTTGATTTTTATGCCTGCCCGGCGCTGGTCCAGTTCGTGCTGAACGGCCTTCCAGATTTCCTCATCGGCATCACCCACCAGGCCGATGCTGATCTCTCGCTGGCCACGTTCGGGCTGGTTGACCTTGACATAGGCCACGCCCATCAGGACGGCGACCACCAGGATGACGACCGAGACAGCCGCCAGCTCTCGCTTGGCCCTGGTTCTTCTGGTGCTCATATCCGTCCTCCTTCATTGTTGCAACCTATCGCATCAGGAAACCTTGAAGGCCGGTAGGCAGGCGCCCTTGTAGACACGGACGATGGTGTCGGCTACGGGCTTGGAATGATAGGCGCGCACCACTGCGGCGTAGGTGGGGTTGTCCCGCTGATCCTTGGTGGTGACGATGATGTTGATATAAGGCTTGTTGGCCGGGTTCTGCAGATCGTAGGGAACCTCGTGAATGGCATCGTGCACGCTGCGACCTGCATCGACTACAAAGTTGGCATTGGTGACACCACCTGCGTAGTCGGGCAGCAGGTTGAGGATACCGGCCGGGTCCACCTGTTCGATGTGCAGATGCTTGGGATTGTCCACTACGTCCTCGGGCAACGGGTTGGTGGCCTTGGGGTCGCGCAGACCGATCAGCTTGGCATCGGCCAGGACCTTCAAGGCCCGACCCATGTTGGTGGCGTTGTTGGGGATGGCCACCCGGTCGCCGTCCTGGAACTGCGAGGGCTTGGCATAGCGCTGCGAGTAGAGGTTCATGGGCGAGATGTAAGTATTACCAAGCACGGCCAGCTGGTAGTGGTTGGTTTTCACATCGTCCTCCAGGTAGGCGTAATGCTGGGCGGCGTTGAAGTCCACCTCGCGGTTGGCTGTGGCCTGGTTGACATAGATGGCGTCCTGGAAAGGCTTGAGTTCGATTCTGATGTGTTCGCCACGCCGATCCAGCTCCGCCTGGACAGCCTTCCAGATCTGATCGTCCGAACTGCCGATGACGCCGACCTTGACGACCTTGACATCGGCACCTACCTGGTTCAGACGGACATCGGTACCGACCACCAGCGCCAGCAGGAGGACGATGACCAGGCTGAGCGCCGCCAGCTGGATCTTGGCTCTGTTCTTTTTGCCGACGCGACTACGACCGACCACGATAATCTGACCTTTCCCC
>NZ_JBVPQK010000260.1:0-3725 GCF_058197115.1 Bifidobacterium sp. POST2/T3 (B1) | reverse complement strand
TATTTCCATTGTGCCCTACGGTTGGTATTTTACGTGCTTTTGAAATCGTGTATCCTATGCGCAGTACATATCGTGTGGAATGACCGGTATACGAGGTGACTGGTCGAACAAGGAAAGGGTACACGATGGCACAAGATTACGATACCCCGCGAGACAAGGATGAAGACGAGGAATCCCTGCAGGAGCTCGGCAAAAGCGGCCAGGATGCCGGGGCCGATCTGGACGACGACGAGAACGCCATCGCCGAGGACTACGAGCTTCCTGGCGCCGACTTAAGCAATGAGGATTCTTCGGTGACCGTCATCCCCATGCAGGGCGATGAATTCATCTGCTCCAACTGCTTCCTGGTCAAGCACCGGAGCCAACTGGCCTACACCACCCCCGACGGCAAGCCCGTATGCAAGGAGTGCGCCGCCTGATGGCCTATGACGAGTCCTACAACGAGCCCGAAACGGTCGAGGTCCTGTTCAAGTCCTTGGGCGGGGCCGACGTGCCGGAATACGCCATGCCCGGCGATGCCGGGGCCGATCTACGAACCAGGATGGCTGTGGATCTGGCTCCCTTCCAGCGGGCGCTAGTTCCTACGGGAGTGGCCTTGGCCCTGCCCAACGGGTACGTCGGCCTGGTTCACCCGCGCTCGGGGCTGGCAGTGAAAATGGGGGTGACCGTGCTCAACGCGCCGGGGACGATTGATGCTGGGTACCGGGGCGAGATCAAGGTGCCGTTGATCAACCTGGATCCTCATGAGTCGGTCCACTTCGAGCCTGGGGAGCGCATCGCCCAGCTGGTCATCCAGCGTTACGTGCAGGCCCGTTTCGTGCCTGCTGAACGCCTGCCTGGCTCGGCGCGTTCGGATAGCGGATTCGGCTCGACCGGCCGCTGAGGCGCGGTTCGGACACGAGCGACCTGAATGGGCTATATCGAAGTGTAGGATTGGTGCATTATATCGGGATATTGGAGGCTTGAATGGTCACTCAGGAGGGCAGCGTCTGTAGCAATGATGTCGGCGACCAGGCCCCTTCCGGCTTGTCCTCCAGAGCCTTGGGCTGTGAGGTCAGCGACGATCCGCTCAACCCCCTGATGCCAATCTGGGAGATCTGCGCCGCCCATCATCCTGATGAGGATTTGTCCATGCTTCAGCGCGCCTATGACCGGGCCGTGGTCCAGCATGCCGACCAGAGGCGCAAGTCTGGCGAGCCCTACATCATCCATCCATTGGCTGTGGCACAAATTCTGGCCGACCTTGGCATGGGGCCCACGGTGGTTTCGGCCGGTCTACTGCACGACACCGTGGAGGACACCGACTACACCCTGGAGCAGTGCAGGGATGAGTTCGGCGACACGGTGGCTGGCTTGGTGGACGGGGTCACCAAGATATCCAAGATGGATTACGGCGATTCGGCCCAGGCTGAGACCATCCGCAAGATGATTGTGGCCATGAGCCGGGATGTACGCGTCCTGGTGGTCAAGCTGGCTGACCGTGTGCACAACGCCCGCACCTGGCGCTATGTCAAGGCTTCATCAGCCCAGCGCAAGGCCCGTGAGACCCTGGACGTATATGCGCCCCTTGCCAACCGGCTGGGCATGAACGCCATCAAGACCGAGCTGGAGGAGCTCAGCTTCAAGACCCTCTATCCCAAGATCTACAATGAAATCGTGGTCCTGGTCTCCCGCAGAGCCGGCCAGCGGGAGGTCTACCTGCAGCAGATCCTGGACGAGATTCACGAGGATCTGGATGCTCAGGGCATCAAGGCTCAGGTGACAGGGCGGCCCAAGGACTACTTCAGCATCTACCAGAAGATGATTGTGCGCGGGCACGATTTCGCCAACATCTACGACCTGGTTGGGGTGCGCATCATCGTGGATACCATTCGCGACTGCTATGCTGCCCTGGGTGCCGTCCATGCCCGTTGGAGCCCGGTGCCTGGGCGGTTCAAGGACTACATCGCCATGCCTAAGACCAACCGCTACCAGTCCCTACATACCACGGTGGTGGGCCCGGGCGGCAAGCCGGTCGAGATCCAGATTCGCACCTGGCAGATGCATCGCCGCGCCGAATTCGGCATCGCCGCCCACTGGAAGTACAAGGAGAACGGTTCTGCAGGCCGCGAGCTCTCCCAGCCCGACAAGTCCGACGTCAAGCGTGAGCGCCAGGAGGGGGAGCTGAGCCAGGAGGACAACCTGACCTGGATCCAGCAGTTGGCCGACTGGACCAGCGAGACTCCGGACTCCAACGAGTTCCTGGGCTCCCTTAAGGATGATTTGGGCGCGGCTGAGGTTTACGTATTCACGCCCAAAGGCAAGATCATCTCCCTGCCGGCCGATTCAACGCCCGTGGACTTCGCCTATGCCGTCCACACCGAGGTTGGCCACAGAACCATGGGCGCCAGGGTCAATGGCCGCCTGGTCCCCCTGGACACCAAGCTGCGCAACGGGGACACGGTAGAGATTCTGACCAGCAAGTCCGACACCGATGGGCCCTCGCGCGACTGGCTCAGCTTTGCCAAGAGCCCCCGTGCCCGCAGCAAAATCCGTCAGTGGTTCAGCAAGGAGCGCCGTTCGGAGACCATCGAGGAGGGCAA
This sequence comes from Bifidobacterium sp. POST2/T3 (B1), assembly GCF_058197115.1. Taxonomy (NCBI): domain Bacteria; kingdom Bacillati; phylum Actinomycetota; class Actinomycetes; order Bifidobacteriales; family Bifidobacteriaceae; genus Bifidobacterium; species Bifidobacterium sp. POST2/T3 (B1). The sequence goes on along the minus strand of NZ_JBVPQK010000260.1, from coordinate 1,143 downwards.
GGACGAGCTCATCCGCGCCATGCGCAAGCGGAACCTGCCCGTGGCCAGCCTGCTGACCCCTGAAGCCATGGTGGGGGCTGCCGACGAGCTCAACTATCCCAATGAGAAGGCGGTTTACGCCGCTATTGGCGACGGACAGGTCTCCACTCAGAACGTGATCTCCCGGCTGGTACATGATGCCGGCCGGTCGGCCCTTGAGGACGAGGTGGAGCAGGAGGCCATTCCCCTGCAGCGGGTCACCAAGTCCAGCCGGCCGGAGACCTCCCAGGGGATTTCGGTCAAGGGCGTAGACGATGTCTGGGTCAAGCTGGCCCGTTGCTGTACTCCAGTGCCAGGGGACCCCATCACCGGGTTCATCACCCGCAACCAGGGCGTCTCGGTTCATCGGTCCGACTGCCAGAATCTTCTGGAACTGCGCAAGAAGCAGCCCGAACGCATCATAGAGGTCTCCTGGACGGGCAAACAGGGCACTTTCATGGTCCAGATTCAAGTGGAGGCCCTGGATCGGCCCCACCTGCTCTCGGACATTACTCAGGTCCTGTCCGACCACGGGGTCAACATCCTGTCGGGCAGCCAATCCACCGGTCGTGACCGGGTTGCGGTCAGTCAATTCGTCTTCGAGATGGGCGACCCCCAACATCTGAATACGCTCCTGTCGGCTGTCAGGAAGATCGACGGTGTCTTCGATGCCTACCGGCTGACCGGAGCCAAGGGCTCGACCAGACCTCATATGCGGGCCATCTGACTTTCCCTGCAATCACCGTATGCCTACTTTTCCTCTTACTCTCGCGACGGCATTTTGCCGGTATCTCGTCAAACCTATTACTTGCTTTCAGCCTTGAAAATTCAACGGCTCAAAGTCTAAAAGACGGTTATTAAAAAGACGGTTATTAACGGTTATTACAGAAAGACCCCCGGTGGTCAATGACCAAGCCGGGGGTTCTAACGGAAACTGCTACAATCAGCGCACGGCGTTCATCCACTGCTCCTTGGTGGCCTTCTCGGCCTCCAGTTCCTGCTTCTTGGCCGGATCCTGCTCGGCGGCGATTCGCTGATCCAGGTCCTGAAGCTGGGCGGCCAGCTGCTGCTCGAAGCTGGAGACGCGGGCATCGGCCTCGGGGTCGGACTGGTTCCAGGCCGCAT
>NZ_JBVPQK010000259.1:0-3741 GCF_058197115.1 Bifidobacterium sp. POST2/T3 (B1) | reverse complement strand
CAGAGCCACCTGCTTGTCGGGAAGATCCATGCTGGTGCGGTCAAAGCCCTCGGACTCAGCATCTTCAGGCAGCCCCAGGAAGAGCACTACAGTGTCGGCTCCGCGCGCAACTTCAAGCGCCTGCTGGGTCAAGGCGGGATCCTGCTCCTTGTCATCCAGCGTGAAACCGGGCGCAAAGTCCACGCTCATGCCGGCCTCCTTGAAGCCATCCAGCGCTGAGGAGACCTCGGTCGGCGTGATATGCGAGGAGCCTCCACCCTGATAGCGTGGGGTCCTGGCGAACTCGCCGATTACAGCGACCTTCTTCTGCGGGTCAAGAGGAAGAATATGATCCTCGTTGCGCAGCAGCACGATGGACTCCTGGGCAGCGCGACGGGCCACGTTGTTGTGCTCCTGGGCGTCGTAACGATATCCCTGCTGGGACATGGCCGGACGGGCTTTGTCAATCAGGTCCAGGATTCCCTGGGCCATCCGGTCCAGCTGCTCCTTGTTCAGCTTGCCAGCCTGTACGGCCTGTACTACCTGGTCATCAGTGCGGGAGGGCGGCATCTCCAGATTGAGTCCGGCCTGCAGGGCGTTGACCCTGTTGTGGACGGCACCCCAGTCTGACATGACCATGCCTTGGTAGCCCCACTCGCCGCGCAGAACGTCCGTCAGCAGCCAGCGGTTCTCCGAACTGAAGACTCCATTGATCTTGTTGTAGGCGCACATGATGGTCCAGGGCTTGGCATTCCTGACCACATATTCGAAGGCCGGCAGGTAGATCTCGCGCAGAGTCCGCGCGTCCACGTCAGAGCTGACCCTGAGTCGGTCGGTCTCCTGGTTGTTTGCTGCAAAATGCTTCAGAGAGGTTCCCACTCCCTTTGACTGGACCCCCTCGACCAAACCTGCAGCTTCATGGCCGGCCAGCACAGGATCCTCCGAGTAAAACTCGAAGTTGCGGCCGCCCAAAGGGCTGCGCTTGATGTTGATGCCGGGGCCCAAAATCACCGCCACCTTCTCTTGGATGCACTCCTCGCCCATGGCCTGGCCCACCTGGTAGGTTAGATCGGGGTTCCAGGAGGAGGCCAGACCCGCAGTCGGGGGAAAGCAGGTGGCCGGGACCGATCCGTAGACGTCGGAGCCAGTGGCTTTGCGCAAGCCATATGGACCGTCAGTGATCATATAGCCTTCATAGCCCTTGTCGGGCAGCCCCTGCAGGTGCCAGGAGTCGGACCCCGAGGTCAGCGAGGCCTCCTCTTGCAGGTCCAGATCCTTGGCTTTGGTACGTGTTTGTTCTGTCATGTCTTTGTCCTTTCGGATTCGATCAGCCGGGCCGCTGCTCAGCACAGCTCCGGATTACAGGTTTTCAGACTCACTTGACCTTGCGGATCATCATGATGAATACGGTTCCCACCAGCAGACAAACGATAGCGACCGGGAAGATCATCCTGTAGCCTCCGAAGAGGCCAATGACCAAAGTCGTGCACCCGGGGGCGATCACCTGGCCGATCGTATTGGCCAGGTTGAGGATGCCCAGGTCCTTGCCGGCTTCCTTGGCATTCGGCAGCACATCGACGTTCAGCGCCTGGTCGACTGACATATAGCAACCGTTGCCGATTCCAGCCAGAGCAGAATAGAAGTACATGCCCGTGGCGGTTGGCATCAGGAAGGGGAAGAGTATGCCGACGGCGAGAATCAGGCAGCTGGTGGCTACGATCACCTTCCGCCTGTGCAGGAAGTCCGAGAGCGGGCCTGAGACCATGGAGGCCAGAATGGTTGTCACCACCGAGATCAAGGCCATGATTTTGAGTGTGGATGCGGCCTGGGCATCGCTCAGGTGGCAGTACTTCTGCAGTATGTAAAGCTGGTAGCCCTGAATCATGAAGCAGCCGACAACGAAAGTGAACCTGCCCAGAAGCGCCAGGTAGAAGTCGCGGCAATTCTTAGTGGGAGGTATGAAGGACCGGCCGACATCTGCCCAGGTTCGTTCCACGACCGTGTTGGCAGCCGACTTCTCCCGGGGCCAGATCAGCACGGTGAGAATACCGGAGAAGAGGAAGATGATCATGGCGACTACCAGGCCGGTATGGATGTTGGCTATGAACGAGCTACCGATAATAGTCCCCAACTGCTGGCCGACAACCTGGCTAGCTCCATACAGCGCCGAATAAGTTCCCCTGGTCGACTCAGGTATCCTGTCGGAGAGGACCGCCACGGCCGGGGCTATCAGGCAGTTGATGCCCACCTGCACAATGCACCAGCCGAAGATGATCATGGGAAGTGTATGGGACTGGATGACCAGCAGGAAGCCAAGTGCACCGATGATACCGCCCAGCACGATCCAAGGAGTGCGCTTGCCGACTCGGAACCTGGACATGTCTGAAAGAGCACCGAATACAACGTTGGCCACCAAGGCGAACACACAGCCAATCGAATTCATTGTCCCCAGAGCAGCTTCAGCGCTGACACCATGCAGGGAATTGAAAATCTGAGGCAGGAGAACCCCAGACCCCATGGTAAAGGGCGCGGCCCAAAGCAGGGATACCAGGACGAAGCCAATGGCAAAACGGAACTTCTCCGTGCTGTTGAGCCTTCTGCCCGTATCTGGAGCCAGGTTCGCATCCACCCCCTGTCCGGCGACAGCGCTTCCAGTCTCGTCTACAGAGGCCATGGCATTGATGTCTCCCCTGACTCGAGCACCGACCCCCTCAGTTGGATTTCCCCTTCGATCCTTATTTTCGTCTACCATAGTTATCACTCCTTCGTGTGCAGCCTTGCAATCAGTGGCTCATCATTGAGCCGTGCCAATCTCCCCCTTCCATAACCGACAATTGTTCAGAACTTATTATCGGAGCAAACCAGGCAAGAGGAGGGTTATAATCACAATATTTTTTCTACAGCTGAGACGACTGCGTCCACATTTCGGCGGAATTCCAAGGATTCTGGAAGGAGCGACAGGGCCAGATATCCGTTGCCTGGCATGTCGAAAAAATATCCGGGCTGGCCAGTCAACCCGTAGGACCCAATTAGCCGAAGAATCAGTTCCTCCTCGTCGATGACCTGAGGAAAACGCAACAGAACGTTCCAGCCTCCCTCAGGCCTGAGCAGGGAGACGCAGGACTCCTTTTGGTTCAATGCCTGTCTAAGGATTTCGAGATTGCCCCTGACTCGTTCCCCCACTCGGCTGGTCTGGCTGGGAATATCCGATAGCATGGCCTCCATGTCCCTGGTGATAAGAAGACTCATGGGCAAGTAATCGTCGGCTATCAGGTCAAGATGGCGCTTGGCCTCGGCAACCTGGTCGGCTGGCCCGGAAACCTGAATCCAGCCCACCTTGGCATGGGGAGCTGCCAGGCTCTTCGAGAACCCGTCCAGGGCGAATGTCAGCACCCTATCCTCCCCAGCCAGTCGTGCGCGGCCCGGCAAAGGATCCAAGGGATAGTCAAAAAAGACCTCATCAGCGATGATGGCCACCCCATGCCGCTGACAGAGTTCCAGCAGCGACTGGCGTTCTTCTGGATGAATGTAGGACCCCGTGGGATTGTTGGGGTTGATAAGGACCAGGGCGCGGATGCGGTCGCTCTCAGGCCCCTCCAAGCCCTCTCTGACCGTGGCCAGGTCCAGGACCCAGGACCCGTCGTAGGCCAGGCGGTATGGAATTGTTCGGACACATTCCAGACCAGCGATGGATTCGATCAGAGGATATCCGGGCCGGGGCTCCAGAATGGCATCACCCGGGTCGCAGAGGAGCTTCATCAG
>NZ_JBVPQK010000258.1:0-3742 GCF_058197115.1 Bifidobacterium sp. POST2/T3 (B1) | reverse complement strand
CAGAGCCACCTGCTTGTCGGGAAGATCCATGCTGGTGCGGTCAAAGCCCTCGGACTCAGCATCTTCAGGCAGCCCCAAGAAGAGCACCACAGCGTCGGCTCCGCGCGCAACATCAAGCGCCTGCTGGGTCAGAGCGGGATCCTGCTCCTTGTCGTCAAAGGTGAACCCGGGCGCGAAGTCCACATTCATGCCAGCCTCTTTGAAGCCATCCAGGGCCGAGGAAACCTCGGTGGGCGTGATGTGCGAGGAACCCCCGCCCTGATAGCGCGGAGTCCGTGCAAATTCGCCAATGACGGCGACCTTCTCTTTTGGATCAAGGGGTAGAATCCGGTCTTCGTTGCGCAAGAGGACGATGGACTCCTGGGCCGCTCGACGAGCCATGTTGTTGTGCTCCTGAACGTCGTAACGGTATCCCTGCTGGGACATGGCCGGACGAGCCTTGTCAATCAGATCCAGAATCCCCTGGGCCATCCGGTCCAGCTGCTTCTTGTCCAGCTGGCCAGCCTTCACGGCCTGGACCACCTGGTCATCAGTACGGGAGGGCGGCATCTCCAGATTGAGCCCGGCCTGCAGAGCGTTGACCCTGTTGTGGACGGCCCCCCAGTCGGACATGACCATGCCCTGGTAGCCCCACTCCCCCCGCAGAACGTCCGTCAGCAGCCAGTGATTCTCCGAACTGAAGACTCCGTTAACCTTGTTGTAGGCGCACATGATAGTCCAGGGCTTGGCATTCCTGACCACGTATTCAAAGGCCGGCAGGTAGATCTCGCGCAGGGTGCGCGCGTCCACGTCAGAGCTGACCCTGAGCCGGTCGGTCTCCTGATTGTTGGCCGCAAAATGCTTCAGAGATGTCCCCACCCCCTTGGACTGGACCCCATCGACCAGACCTGCAGCTTCATGCCCGGCCAGCACAGGATCCTCCGAGTAAAACTCGAAGTTGCGGCCACCCAGTGGGCTGCGCTTGATGTTGATGCCGGGGCCCAGAATTACGGCCACCTTCTCCTGGATGCATTCCTCGCCCATGGCCTGGCCCACCTGGTAGGTCAGATCAGGGTTCCAGGAGGATGCCAGTCCAGCGGTCGGTGGGAAGCAGGTGGCCGGGACCGAACCGTAAACGTCAGAGCCAGTGGCCTTGCGTAGGCCGTAGGGGCCGTCGGTGATCATATAACCTTCGTAGCCCTTGTCGGGAAGTCCCTGAAGGTGCCACGAGTCGGATCCCGAGGTCAGCGAGGCCTCCTCTTGCAGATCCAAATCCTTGGCTTTGGTATGCGATTCTTCTGTCATGTCTATTTTCCTTTCGAAATCGATTGGCCGGGCCGCTGCTCAGTACGGGTCCGGGTTACAGGTTTTCAGACTCACTTGACCTTGCGAATCATCATGATGAAGACGGTCCCCACCAGCAGGCAGGCGATGGCGACTGGGAAGATCATCCTATAACCACCGAAGATGCCGATGACCAGCGTAGTGCACCCAGGGGCGATCACCTGGCCGATCGTGTTGGCCAAGTTGAGGATACCCAGGTCCTTGCCAGCTTCCTTGGCATTCGGCAGCACATCGACATTCAGTGCCTGGTCGACTGACATGTAGCACCCGTTGCCGACTCCAGCCAGAGCGGCATAAATGTACATACCCGTTGCAGTTGGCATCAGGAAGGGGAAAACCATCCCGAGAGCAATGATCAGACAACTGATTGCCACGATCACTTTCCGCTTCTGCAAGAAGTCCGACAGAGGGCCCGAGACCACAGCGGCCAGAATGGTGGTGATTACCGAGAGCAAGGCCATGATCTTGAGTGTGGACGCAGCCTGGGCATCGCTCAAATGGCAGTACTTCTGCAGGATGTAGAGTTGGTAGCCCGAGATCATGTAACAGCCGACGATGAAAGTGAACCTGCCCAGAAGCGCTAGGTAAAAGTCCCGGCTGTTCTTGGTGGGCGGTATGAAGGATCGACCAACATCAGCCCAGGTCCGCTCCACGACTGTGTTTGCAGCAGACTTCTCACGGGGCCAGATCAACACCGTGAGAATGCCCGAGAAGAGGAAGATGATCATGCCTACTATCAGGCCGGTATGGATCTTGGTTATGAACGAGCTACCAATGATAGTACCCAGCTGTTGGCCGACGATCTGGCTGGCCCCATACAGTGCCGAATACGTTCCTCTGGTCGACTCAGGAATCCTGTCCGAGAGGACTGCCACAGCAGGGGCTATTAGGCAGTTGATGCCCACCTGAACAATGCACCAACCGAAGATGATCATGGGCAGTGCATGGGACTGGATGACCATCAGAAAGCCAAGGGCGCCAATGATGCCGCCAAGCACGATCCATGGGGTGCGCTTGCCGACACGGAACCTAGACATATCCGAGAGAGCGCCGAAAACAATGTTGGCCACCAACGCAAATACGCAGCCAATCGAATTCATCATACCTAGAGCCGCTTCAGCGCTGACTCCACGCAGGGAATTGAAGATCTGCGGCAGGAGGACCCCGGATCCCATGGTGAAGGGCGCCGCCCAGAGCAGGGATACCATAACAAACCCGACAGCGAAGCGGAACTTCTCCGTGCTGTTGAGCCTTCTGCCAGTATCCGGAGCCAAGCTTGCGTCTACACCATGATCTGCGACAGCACCTCCGGTCTCATCAACGGTAGCCATGGCTTTGATGTCTTCCCCGACTCGAGCACCAACCCCCTTGGCTGGGTCTCCCCTTCGATTCTTATTTTCGTTCCCCATCGTTATTGCTCCTTTGTGTGCAACCTTGCAGTCAGTGGCTCATCATTGAGCCCTACCAATCTCCCCCTTCCAGGACGGGTGATCATTCGGAACTTATTATCGGAGCAAACTAGGCAAGAGGAGGGTTATAATCACAGGATTTTTCTAATTGCTGAGACGACAGAGTCCACATTTCGGCGGAATTCCAAGGATTCTGGAAGGAGCGACAGAGCAAGATATCCGTTGCCTGGCATGTCGAAAAAGTAACCGGGTTGGCCAGTCAAGCCGCAGGACCGAATCAGACAAAGAATCAGTTCCTCCTCGTCGATGACCTCGGGAAAGCGCAGCAGAACATTCCATCCGCCCTCAGGCCTGAGCAGGGAGACGCAGGAATCACGTTGGTCCAATGTCTGTCTAAGGATTTCGAGATTGTCCCTGGCCCGTTTCCCCACTCGGCTGGTCTGGCCGGGAATATCCGATAGCATGGCCTCCATGTCCCTGGTAATCAGAAGGCTCATGGGCAGGTAATCGTCGGCTATCAGGTCAAGATGGCGCTTGGCGGCGGCAACCTGGTCCGCTGGCCCGGAAACCTGAATCCAGCCCACCTTGGCATGGGGAGCTGCCAGACTCTTCGAGAACCCGTCCAAGGCGAAGGTCAGCACCCTATCCTCCCCAGCCAGTCGTGCGCGGCCCGGCAAAGGATCCAAGGGATAGTCAAAAAAGACCTCATCAGCGATGATGGCCACCCCATGCCGCTGACAGAGTTTCAGCAGCGACTGGCGTTCTTCTGGATGAATGTAGGACCCCGTGGGATTGTTGGGGTTGATAAGGACCACGGCGCGGATGCGGCCGCTCTCAGGCCCCTCCAAAGCCTCTCTGACCGTGGCCAGGTCCAGGGCCCAGGACCCGTCGTAGGCAAGGCGGTATGGAATTGTTCGGACACATTCCAGACCGGCGATGGATTCGATCAGAGGATATCCGGGCCGGGGCTCCAGAATGGCATCACCCGGGTCGCAGAGGAGCTTCATCAG
>NZ_JBVPQK010000257.1:0-3767 GCF_058197115.1 Bifidobacterium sp. POST2/T3 (B1) | reverse complement strand
CCCGTGCCTGAACGGGATGGCGCTCATAGGGAGCGCCCCGAGGAAAGGCACAAGATCATGACCGATGGTCATTTCATAAACAACACTTCTTCCGGATCAGAGCCGGAGTCCGGGGGGACTCCCTCCCAGGTCAGAATCCCCTCCAAACGGTGGAGGGTGGTGGATATCGCCGTCGCCTCGGTCATCGGGGTGGCTTCCGCCGTCATCTACTGGGTGGTCGCCATGGTGACCACCATTCCCTGGTCCTTCCTGGACGGGGTTGTGCCCGGTCTGGGAGGTATCCTCAACGGTCTCTATCTATTCGCCGGGCCCTTGGCCCTAGTCATCGTGCGCAAGCCGGGGGCTGCCGTCTATGCCGAGTTGGTCGCAGCCATCCTGGAGTCGCTGCTGGGTAGCCTCTGGGTGCCTGTGGAGACCATACTGATCGGTCTGCTTCAGGGCTTCATGGCCGAGCTGGTCTTCATACTGCTGCGTTACCGGCGCTGGAACATCTCCACGGTGGCACTGTCGGGCGCTGCCGCTGGTTTCGGCTGCTGGCTGTATTCCTTCTGCACGCACCTGCAGGCCATCAACCTGACCGGTCCCTATGGGGTGATCTATCTGATAGCCACCCTGATTTCGGGTGCTCTGATTGCCGGAGTGCTGGTTTGGTACCTCTATAAGGCCATCGCCGCGACCGGGGCTCTGGACCGCTTCGCCTCCGGCCGCGATATTCGTACGGCCGGGAAGTAGAGGCCCGGGCGTGGACCAGAGCATCCAGGACAACCCCTACCGACCAGCGGCCTTGGAACTGCGCGACTGGGGTTATCGGCATGCCTACCGGAACCACTTCGCCGTCAGGGATCTGTCCCTGAGCATTCCTGCAGGTCAGCGGGTGCTTCTGCTGGGAGCTTCCGGCATTGGCAAATCGACCATCCTTGAGGGTGTGGCCGGGTTGCTGGGCGATCATGCCCCGCAGAGCAGCCAGGACCAGGTAGAGGATGACGAGGGCGGGGTGACCCAGGGCCAGGTCCTGATTGACGGTAATCCCGCTGTCTCCAGCCGGGGGCGTGTGGGCCTGGTCCTGCAGGATCCGGATGCTCAGGCCATCTTTCAGCGGCTGGGTGACAATGTGGCCTTCGGGCCCGAGAACATGGGGCTGCCCCGCCAGGAGATGTGGCCACGGGTGCGGAAGGCCATGGCCGAGGTGGGTTTGGCTGACCTGCAACTGACCCGGTCCACCATGCACCTGAGCGGAGGGCAGATGCAGCGTCTGGCCCTGGCCGGCGCCCTGGCCATGCAGCCCGGGCTGCTCTTATTGGACGAACCTACGGCCAACCTGGACCCGGTCGGCGTCGAGCAGATAGTCGATGCCGTCAGGAAGGTCCTGGACCGGCAAGGCTCCACCATGGTTCTGGTCGAGCACCGGGCAGGGCCTTGGATGGACATGATCGACCGGGTCATCGTGCTTGGGCTGGGCGAGGTTGAAGATGGCACCGGTGGTTCGGGTGCTGCGGCCTATCGCAAGACTGTGATCATGGCCGACGGCAGCCCCCGGGAGGTCTTCACTGATTCCGGGTTGGACCTGGCATCCCTGGGTGTCTGGGTTCCAGAAGCCTACAGGAGCGCCGGGGATTCGCTCCCTGAGCTTGGACGGGTCCAGGCCAGGTCAAGGCAATCCTGCTCCGGCCAGGATGATCATCCCGTCCTGCTGGCTGCTCACGATCTGGCGGTGGGTCGTCAGGGCAAGGCAGTGGCCGAGCACATCAATCTGGAATTCAGGGCCGGTCAAGTCACCGCCCTGGTGGGGGCCAACGGGGCCGGCAAGTCCACTTTGGCCATGACCCTGGCTGGTCTGCTGGAGCCGGTGACCGGTTCGGTCCTTGCCCGGGATCGCCTGCTTCGGGGACCCCAGGGGCAGATGCCTGCGGAGCCCGAGCCCATCCGGTGGACCTCATCCCAGCTGGCCGCGCGCATCGCCTACGTATTTCAGAATCCTGAGCATCAGTTCGCCCGGGGTACGGTCCTGGATGAGGTCAAACTGGCCCCTATCCGCACCGGCATGAGCGAGGAGCAGGCCCAGGTTCGCGCCCAGGAACTGTTGGGCCGCTTCAGGCTGAGGCAGTATGCCCGCGCCAACCCCTACACGCTCTCGGGCGGCGAAAAGAGGCGGCTCACCGTGGCCTCGGCCCTGGCCGCTGCACCCCAGGTGCTGATTCTTGACGAGCCCACCTTCGGCCAGGACAGGAACACCTGGGTCAGCATGGCCCAGTTGATTGCAGACCTGCGCGACCAGGGAGCCTGCATCATCCTGGTCACCCACGACCGGGAGCTGGTTCAGGCCCTGGATGCCCGCCTGGTGGAAATGACGCCTCCGGGAGCCCAGAAGACCGTCTGGCCTGCAGCCGGGTCAGATTTGCAGACTCGTCAGAAGACTGTTGCCGCCAGGCTGACCGTCACACCAATGGACCAGCGGGACGAGCCGGTCAAGCCGGCCAGCCGGTCGCCATACATAGCCTCCATCAATCCGGCCTTCCGTCTGATCGGGGCCTTTCTGGCGGCTCTGCCCCTGCTGATAAGCTTGGACCCGGTCTCGGCCACGACTGCCCTGATTCTGGAGTTCCTGCTGCTGGGCTCGGCAGGCTTCACGCCCCTGCGCGTGGTCAGATCCACCTGGCCCATCTTCCTGGGGGCGCCAGGTTCGGCCCTGGCGATCATCCTCTATGGCAAGAGCGGTGGCGCCACCTTCTGGCAGTGGGGGATGATCCACATCACCCAGCGCTCGCTGGACCTGGCCCTGGCCACTGCCCTGCGAATCCTGGCCATCGGAATTCCCGCCATCATCACCGTACTGGGAATAGACGCCACCGACCTGGCCGATGCCTTCAGCCAGGTGCTCCACCTGCCTGATCGCTTCGTCTACGGAGGGCTGGCCGGCATGCGGCTCTTTACAGTTCTCAAGGATGATTGGTCAGCCCTGACCGCTTCGCGCCGCAGTCGTGGACTGGGCGATGAGAACCGTTTCAAGGCCTTTATGCCACAGGCCTTCGCCCTGTTGGTCCTGTCCATCAGGCGTTCGACGACCTTGGCCACGGCCATGGAGGCCAGGGGATTTGGCGGCGGTACACCACGCACCCATGCCCGGGTCTCCCAGGTCGGACCACGTGATGCGGGCTTCCTGCTCATATGCCTGGCTGTGCCCGCGATCTCCCTGACCGTGGCTGCGCTGACCGGCTCCATCGCCTTCTTCGGCAACTGACTGCCGGGGATTTCTGCAGCAGACTCCAGATATGGAGGGACCCTGGTCCTTTCCGCCTCCCGCAGAGAGGGGAAAGGACCAGGGTTCGCCTGTGGTTGGAAGCGCTGGTCTTTTACCTGGCCAGTGTGGTGTTGATGTTGCGCACCTCGTCGAAGCGCTTGGAGGCATCCTCCCAGTTGACGATGTGCCACCAGGCCTTGACGTAGCTGGCCCTGTCATTCAGGTACTCCAGGTAGTAGGCGTGCTCCCAGAGGTCCAGCAGGACCAGCGGGAAGATGGTGACGGGCAGGTTGCCCTGGTGGTCGTACATCTGCAGGGTGACCAGGCGCTCGCCCAGAGTATCCCAGGCAAGGACGGCCCAGCCGGAGCCCTGGATGCCTGCGCACATGGACTCAAAGTAGGTCTGGAAGCCCTGGAAGGACCCGAACTGGTCCTCGATGGCGGCCTTGAGCTCGCCAGTGGGCTCCTGGCCGATGGCCGGGGCCATGTTCTTCCAGAAGATGGAGTGGTTCTTGTGCCCGGCCAGGTT
>NZ_JBVPQK010000256.1:0-3767 GCF_058197115.1 Bifidobacterium sp. POST2/T3 (B1) | reverse complement strand
AACCTGGCCGGGCACAAGAACCACTCCATCTTCTGGAAGAACATGGCCCCGGCCATCGGCCAGGAGCCCACTGGCGAACTCAAGGCCGCCATCGAGGATCAGTTCGGGTCCTTCCAGGGCTTCCAGACATACTTCGAGTCCATGTGCGCAGGCATCCAGGGCTCCGGCTGGGCCGTCCTTGCCTGGGATACGCTGGGTGAGCGCCTGGTCACCCTGCAGATGTACGACCACCAGGGCAACCTGCCAGTCACCATCTTCCCGCTGGTCCTGCTGGACCTCTGGGAGCACGCCTACTACCTGGAGTACCTGAACGACCGGGCCAGCTACGTCAAGGCCTGGTGGCACATCGTCAACTGGGAGGATGCCTCCAAGCGGTTCGACGAGGTGCGCAACATCAACACCACTCTGGCCAGGTAAAAGACCAGCGCTTCCAACCACAGGCGGACCCCGGTCCTTTCCCCTCTCTGCGGGAGGTGGAAAGGACCGGGGTCCCTCCATATCTGGAGTCTGCTGCGGAAAACCCTGACAGTCAGTTGCCGAAGAAGGCGATGGAACCGGTCAGCGCAGCCACGGTCAGTGAGATTGCAGGCACAGATAGACATATGAGCAGGAAGCCCACATCACGTGGTCCGACCTGGGAGACCCTGGCATGGGTGCGCGGTGTGCTGCCACCGAAGCCTCGAGCCTCCATGGCTGTCGCCAATGTCGTCGAACGCCTGATGGATAGAACCAGCAGGGCGAAGGCTTGGGGCATAAAGGCCTTAAAGCGGTTCTCATCGCCCAGTCCACGACTGCGGCGAGAGGCGGTCAGCGCCGACCAATCATCCTTAAGAACAGTGAAGAGCCGCATACCTGCCAATCCGCCGTAGACGAAGCGATCAGACAGGTGGAGCACTTGGCTGAAAGCATCGGCTAGGTCGGTGGCATCGATGCCCAGAACAGTGATGATGGCGGGGATTCCAATGGCCAGGATCCGCAACGCGGTGGCCAAGGCCAGGTCCAGTGAGCGCTGGGTGATGTGGATCATCCCCCATTGCCAGAAAGTGGCGCCGCCGCTCTTGCCATAGAGGATGATCGCCAGGGCAGAACCAGGCGCCCCAAGGAAGATGGGCCAGGTGGATCTGACCACGCGCAGGGGCGTGAAGCCTGCCGCGCCCAGTAGCAGAAACTCCAGGATCAGGGCCGTCGTGGCCGAGACCGGATCCAGGCTGATCAGCAGGGGCAGAGCCGCCAGAAAGGCCCCAATCAGCCGAAAGGCCGGATTGATGGAGGCTATATAGGACGACCTGCTGGCCGGCTTGATTGGCTCATCCCGCTGATCCATGGGCGTGACGGTCAGTCTGGCAGCAACAGTCTCCTGATGAGCCTGCAAATCTGACCCGGCTACAGGCCAGACGGCCTTCTGGACTCCCGGAGGCGTCATTTCCACCAGGCGGGCATCCAGGGCCTGGACAAGTTCCCGGTCGTGGGTGACCAGGATGATGCAGGCTCCTTGGTCGCGCAGGTCTGCAATCAGCTGGGCCATGCTGACCCAGGTGTTCCTGTCCTGGCCGAAGGTGGGCTCGTCAAGGATCAGCACCTGGGGTGCAGCGGCCAGAGCTGAGGCCACGGTGAGCCGCCGCTTCTCGCCGCCAGAGAGCGTGTAAGGGTTGGCACGCGCGTACTGCCTCAACCTGAAGCGCCCCAACAATCCCAGGGCGCGGGCCTGGGCCTGGTCCTCGGTCATGCCGGTGCGGATGGGGGCCAGCTTGACCTCATCCAGGACCATGCCTCGGGCGAACTGATGCTCGGGATTCTGAAAGACATAGGCGATGCGCGCCGCCAGCTGGGATGAGGTCCACCGGATGGGCTCGGGCTCCGCAGGCTTATGCCCCTGGGGTCCTCGGAGCAGGCGATCCTGGGCAAGGACCGAACCGGCAACCGGCTCCAGCAGACCAGCCAGGGTCATGGCCAGAGTGGACTTGCCAGCCCCATTGGCCCCGACCAAGGCGGTGACCTGACCGGCCCTGAATTCCAGATTGATGTGCTCGGCCACTGCCTTACCCTGGCGGCCCACCGCCAGATCCTGAGCAACCAGCAGGACGGGATGATCATCCTGGCCGAATCCGGATTGCCTTGAACTGGCCTGGACCCGTCCAAGCTCGGGGAGTGAATCCCTGGCGCTCCTATAGGCTTCTGGAACCCAGACACCCAGGGATGCCAGGTCCAACCCGGAATCAGTGAAGACCTCCCGGGGGCTGCCGTCGGCCATGATGACAGTCTTGCGATAGACCGCAGCACCCGAACCGCCGGCGCCATCTTCAACCTCGCCTAGCCCAAGCACGATGACCCGGTCGATCATGTCCATCCAAGGCCCTGCCCGGTGCTCGACCAAAACCATGGTGGAGCCTTGCCGGTCCAGGACCTTTCTGACGGCATCGACTATCTGCTCAACGCCGACCGGGTCCAGGTTGGCCGTAGGCTCGTCCAATAAGAGCAACCCAGGCTGCATGGCCAGGGCGCCCGCCAAAGCCAGACGCTGCATCTGTCCTCCGCTCAGATGCATGGTGGACCGGGTAAGCTGCAGGTCAGCCAAACCCACCTCGGCCATGGCCTTTCGCACCCGTGGCCAAATCTCCTCGCGGGACAGCCCCATGTTCTCCGGCCCGAAGGCCACATTGTCGCCTAGCCGCTGAAAGATGGCCTGAGCATCCGGATCCTGCAGGACCAAACCCACTCGCCCCCGGCTGGATACGGCGGGATTGCCGTCAATCAGGACCTGGCCCTGAGTCACTCCGCCCTCATCGTCCTCAACCTGGTCCTGACCACTCTGCGGGGCATGATCGCCCAGCAATCCGGCCACACCCTCAAGGATGGTCGATTTGCCAATGCCAGAGGCTCCCAGCAGAAGCACCCGCTGACCTGCAGGAATGCTCAGGGACAAATCCCTGACGGCGAAGTGGTTCCTGTAGGCATGCCGATAACCCCAGCCACGCAGTTCCAAGGCTGCGGGTCGATAGGGATTGTCTTGGACGCTCTGGTCCACGACCGAGCCTCTACTTCCCGGCCATACGAATATCGCGGCCGGAGGCGAAGCGGTCCAGTGCCCCGGTTGCGGCGATGGCCTTGTAGAGGTACCAAACCAGTACTCCGGCGATCAGAGCGCCCGAAATCAGGGTGGCTATCAGATAGATCACACCATAAGGACCGGTCAGGTTGATGGCCTGCAGATGCGTGCAGAAGGAGTAGAGCCAGCAACCGAAACCAGCGGCAGCACCCGACAGTGCCACCGTGGACATGTTCCAACGCCGATAACGCAACAGCATGAAGACCAGCTCAGCCATGAAGCCCTGAAGCAGGCCGATCAGTATGGTCTCCACAGGCACCCAAAGGCTGCCCAGCAGCGACTCCAGGATGGCGGCGACCAGCTCGGCATAGACGGCAGCCCCCGGCTTGCGCACGATGACCGAGGCCAAGGGCCCGGCGAATAGGTAAAGGCCATTGAGGATACCTCCTAGACCGGGCACAACCCCGTCCAGGAAGGACCAGGGAATGGTGGTTACCATGGCGACCACCCAGTAGATGACGGCGGAGGCCACCCCGATGACCGAGGCTACGGCGATATCCACCACCCTCCACCGTTTGGAGGGGATTCTGACCTGGGATGGAGTTCCTTCAGACTCCGGTTCTGATCCAGAAGCAGTATTGTTCATGAAATGACCATCGGTCATGATCTTGTGCCTTTCCTCGGGGCGCTCCCTATGAGCGCCATCCCGTTCAGGCACGGG
>NZ_JBVPQK010000255.1:0-3791 GCF_058197115.1 Bifidobacterium sp. POST2/T3 (B1) | reverse complement strand
GACCGCGAGGCCATCAAGGAGCTGGACGACCTGGACATCGTCAGCTCCAACATTCTGCAGGACCACGTGCAGGAGCTGGAGCACTTCCAATGGTTCATGCGCAGCCACCTGTTCTGAGTTTATTGAGTTGCTGAGTTACTGAGTTCTGAGAGCTCATCACCGCTCCGATAAGCGGTATGCCGGCGGCCCTGCATCGTGAAAGGTGCAGGGCCGCCGGCATTTTCTCTGACCGAGATAGACTGCTGGGCTTCAGGATAGAATTGACACTTGGGAGACGGCCGGGCGCCGCCTCACGCCGGGAAGACTGGTCGGCCATGGAAGACCGAACCCTACCCGCCCGACTAGGAACATCATGCCGCCCACGCCTACATTCCCAACATCTCAAATCAACCCACAGCGTGGGCAGGGCGGATCTGACAGGGGCCGTCGCAACAGACTTCATCCTTCAAAATTCTTCGCCGCCCTGTCATCGTTAGCTGAAAACGACCGGATCACCGGGCTATTCATGATGGCCTGCGCCCTGGCCGGGCTGCTCCTGGCCAATCTGCCAGAGACCGGGCCGGGGCTGAACGCTCTTGCCGCTTGGGTTCCTCTGGATCTGCCAGGCGGGCTGAACCTCTCCTTCAAGGACTGGATACAGGACGGGCTGCTGACCATATTCTTCCTGACCATGGGTCTTGACCTGCGCCAGGAGGCTGCCACGGGTACTCTGCGCGACCACAGGCAGGTCCTGCTGCCCATGCTGGCCGCTCTGGGCGGCGTGGCCGTTCCGATTCTGATCTACTGCCTGCTCAACCTGGGCTCCCCCGCCGGTTTGCGTGGCTGGGCTGTCCCAACAGCCACCGATGTGGCCTTCTCCCTGGCGGCTCTGCAACTGCTCCTGCCCAAGGCCGGGCCCACCCTGCAGGCCTTTTTGATGACCCTAGCCATCTTCGACGATCTGATTGGCGTCCTGCTGATAGCCCTGGGCTACTCCAGTTTGGGACAACCGAGCTGGCTGCTTGTCTGCCTGGCCGGCCTTGTGGTCTGGGCCCTGCTGGTCCGAGCAGCGAGCCGTTCCTCCCGGCTCTGGCGACCCTTGATGCTGCTGTTCCTTTTGGGCGCCTTAGCGGGCGGACTTCTGGCCTGGTACGGCCTCTTCAATGCTGGAATCCACCCAGTGTTGGCGGGAGTGGCGATGGGCCTATTGACCCCTGTGGCCAGGTCACGCGAGGCTGAACCATCCGGAGCAGAATCTACCGGGGCCAATCCAGCTGAGACCAAGACAATAGGAATTGAGCAGAGTTACTCCCGGGCACCATCGCCTGCCGAACAGTTGGATCGCCTGCTGACACCCTTGAGCGCCCTGGTGGTCCTGCCCGTGTTCGCCTTCTTCTCCCTGTCCATCTCCCTGGATCAGCTGGGACCTGGACTGCTGACGGACCGGGTCTTTTGGGGCGCCATGCTGGGACTGGCCTTGGGCAAACCCCTGGGAATCATGACCATGGTGATCCTGGCAAGTCATCTGGGGCTGCGGCGGCCTGCCGGCTCCACGACCGGAAACATGATCGGCCTCTGCCAGCTCTGCGGAATCGGCTTCACCATGTCCTTCCTGATCGCCAACTTGGCCTTCGCTGGTTCCCCGCATCTGGAGTCAGCCCTACTGGGCGTGCTGGCAGGATCGGTCCTGTCCGTGCTCATCGTGACCGTGGGCACTATCCCCGGTCGACTACGTTCTGCCAGGCACACATAGGCTTAGCTGCCAAGACTCAACCTCTGCCAGACCCGGTTCCTGCCAGAATCAGCCCGTCAAACTCGGTTTTGACAGAATCAGTTTTGACTGAATCGGTCCCTTATCAGGCTTAGCTACGACGGTAGAGCTTGGTGTAGGAGCCCTCAGCGCGGGGGCGGACCACAATCTGGTCAATGTCCACAGTGTCGGGTTGCTCCAGAGCCCAGGTGACGCATACGGCGATGTCGTCGGCGGTCAGCAGGTCAGGCACCCCGGCGTAGACCGCATCGGCTCGGTCGCTATCCCCGCCGAACCGCTTCAGGGAGAACTCATCGGTGTGGACCAGGCCCGGAGCGATGTCGACCACGCGCACTGGCTCGCCAATCAGTTCCAGCCGCAGAATGCGGGCCATGACCCGTTCCGCTGCCTTGGAAGCGCAGTATCCGCCACCGCCCTCGTAGGGCTCGATGCCTGCCGTCGAGGAGATCACCAGGACCGTACCCTCCGTCTCTTTCAGGGCCGGGAGCAGCTTCTGGATGACCCGCAGGGTGCCTATGACGTTCAACTCGTACATGCCGCGCCAGTCGTCCAGGCTGGAGGTAGCCACCGGGTCCTTGCCGAAGGCCGCACCGGCGCAGTTGACCAGAGCCTTGACCGGCCCGCCCTTGAGCACGGCATCGACGGCCGTCTGTGTGGAATCCTCATCGGTCACATCGCAGACTTCATAGGTGAAGTTCTGACCCAGCCGGTCGGCCAAAGCCTTGAGATTGTCCTCGCGCCGGGCCAGACCGACCACCTTCCAGCCCTTGTCCACCAAGGCCCGCACACTGGCCTGGCCGATACCGCTGGAGGCGCCGGTCACCACGGCGCGCTTGATTGTTTTCTTGGATTCCGTCATCTCATCCGCTCCTTTATGATCTATTCCCCCGGATTGACTCCACGCTTGCCTCCGGTTCGCAGGGAGCCTGCCTAGCTGCTGCAGGATCGCCCTTCTTCTTTAACGCTAGCGCACCAGCATGGGCTGTGGCAGACTCTCTTCGGTCTTCGATGACAAATGTGGCGCATTAAACCAGCCTTGAGCAAGGTCAGAACGAATTAAAGGCAGAGATTAGTTGAGTCAGAATAGATCAAAGTCAGATCGGGCTGAATCAGGCCGTATAGTCAGGTTAGATCAGGATCGAAAGGATGCGTCAAAAACCAATCCTGCTTCGTACGAGATGGCCTAGCGGGGGCTCCGATTCGGAGCTCATCAGTACGAATGATGCTGTGGGTTCATAATTTACTGGCTCGCAGTGCGCGAGTTCAGAAATCACGCCGAGTTCACAACTCCCGAAATCATGACTCTGGCAATCATGACTTCAGATGTCGAAGCTTCGGAGGTCACAGAGCTAAATAGCGGTTGAGCCGACGACGGCGCTCAGTCCAGTCGGGCATATAACGATCCATCCGCGCGCGGAAGCCAGGTCCGTGACCATGCTCGTAAAGGTGGGTCAGCTCGTGAACCAGCACATACTCCAGCAGGTCAGAATCTAGCCAAGCCAGGTCGGTGTTGAGCCGGATGCTGGCAGTGGCGGGAGTGCAGGAGCCCCAGCGAGTTTTCATCTTCCGCAGACTGATGCGTTCAGGCCGGCGACCCACCACGGGGACCCACCGATCAAGCAGAGTCGGCAGCCTCTCCTGGAGAATCCTCTTAGCTTCGGCCTCGGATCGGTCCGGCGACAGCTGACCATCGGCTCCGGTTTGGGCGTATACCTCGCGTGAGCGGGCCAGACGATCTCTAGTGGTTGCGATCCAGCGGCGCTTGCCGTCGATAAAGGCGCAAATCTGGTCATCACTCAAGGTCAGAGGTGCCGTCACTTCCAAATGGCCGTCAGGCGGCTTGACCCGCAAATAGACGTTGGCGATCCGTTTCCTGATGACCAAAACGGTCTCACCACCGACCTCCAACCGCTCCGACCGGACTGGTTCCGCACGCCGTTTCCGCCTCATGACCACCATTGTTCCGCCAAGACGCGACGCGACGCCGCCGAGATTGACTTGAGGGGACACTATGGTAAGCTATCCATTTGTGTGATTCTTC
>NZ_JBVPQK010000254.1:0-3806 GCF_058197115.1 Bifidobacterium sp. POST2/T3 (B1) | reverse complement strand
TGGCTGCCTTTGTCGGGGTTGATTTTCCAGGTGTTGTTGGGGTCTTTGAGGGTCCATTTGGCGGTGAGGGTGAGGTTCTGGGTGACGGGTTTGCTGAAGTCGTAGGCGACCTGCCCGATGAACCATCCGTCGAACTGGTAGCCGTCGCGTACCGGGTCGGGGGAGGGTCGTTTGGCCCTGCCGTACGGGGTGGAGACACTCTGGTCTTCGGGTTTGGTGTTTGCTTCGCCTGTGTCGAAGGTGACTGTATGGGTGGAGTCTGTAGTGGCGTCTCTGGTCAGGGTCTGGTCGACCGTGTAGTTGAGGCTCTTGGTGAAGGGCTGACCGTCTTGTCTGCCAGCGAGTGTGATGGCGGCTGGTCCGGGCTCGCGGGCGGGCATGTCCGCCTGCCAGGTGTCGCCGGTCTTGGTGAGTTTGAGGGGCTGACTGTCCAGGCTGGCAGATTCCAATGTGGGCGCGGTGCTGGTGTCGAGCTTGGATGGCTTGCCAGGCTTGCCTTGAGCGTCCAGGCTCCACTGGTATAGGCTGCCTTGTCTGTTGGTGGCGGTGATCCTGCCGTCGGCTTCGGCGGCCTGCGTGTAGGTTTGGCTGCCGTCGTCCGCCCGGACGGGTTTGCTGCCGGGCTTCCAGGCCCAGAGGCGGCCGTCCATACCGGTGATGATGCCCTGGTCCTTGGTGGCGGTGATTGATCGGGCTTTCATGCTTTCCGGCAGGCTGTTGGTTGCAGAGCTGGTCGTGCTGTCGGCCAGGTACCAGGCGTGTCCGTCCGCGTCCAGGAGGAGGAATCCTCCACTGAGGGCTTGGGCTTGGATGATGCGCGTGCCCGGTTCCTGTTCGATGCGCGAAGGTTCGGCTTTTCCAATCTTGCTCGTCTCCCAGGTCCAGGCCTGCCCGTCCGCGTCCACGATGAGGATCCGCTTGTCGGAGGCGACGGTGGCCACGACCTGCGCCTGCCCGGGCAGGCCGGCCCTGACCTGCTGGGTGAATTCCGAGGTCTGGTCCTGGTTGTTGGCCTGGCTGGCCTGGTAGGCGTGGACTCGGCTCTGCTGGTCCACCGCTAGCAACTGGTCATTGTCCGTGCTGATGCTGATGAACCTGATGTTCTGATCAGTGTTGAGGATGGTAGGTGTGGCCTGTCGGCTGGTCCAGGTGTAGATGTGCATGTCGGAGCCGAGGGCGGCCTGCAGTCCGCTGCCGGCTGCGGCCTGCAGATAATGGAACCCTTGGGGAGCCTGGGTGGGGGAGGGCACCTGTTTGGGTGTGCCCTCCTGCGTCCATGAATAGATGCGGCCGTCGCCGGTCAGGCCGATGAACTGTTCGCCTGCGGCTTGGATGCTGGTGTAATAGGGTTCCTGCCTGTTGGGTGGGCTGATGGTCAGCTGGCTGCCGGAGGCGGGACCGTGGTCCGGGCTCAGCGTCCAGTCCGTGATCCTGGTCCACTGGGCTTTCAGGGTCGTGTCCTGGAGGACGGGGGTCTGCAAGTCGAAAGGCTGGCCGTCATATGTCCATCCGTCGAACCGGAAACCATCACGCCGGGGATTGCGTTCCGGAGGGGAGGCGAGAGTCCCGGTTTTCACGCTCGCCTGGGTTGGTTTGCTGCCGTCGGCAGGGTCGAAGCGCACCGTATGCGAGGCTTGACCGTCTGCTTTATCAGACGGGTTGGTTGAGGCGGATGCCGTGTTGTCTGGATTGTTCGTCTTCGATGACGGGGTTCTCGGACTTGGCGTTGCCGAGCTTAACGGCGAAGCGGCTTCCAGAGGTGAGGGTGAAGACAGGGGGGTGCTGGGTGTGCTGCTGGGGAGAGAGGCGGGATTTTGCTCAGCTACGCGAGGGGTCTGACGACCCCCCCCCCCCTGTGAGGATTGGAGTATCCGCCTGGGCGGATGCGATGCCTAGGCCTGCCAGCAGGCCCAGCAGGACGAGCATCATCGCCGATGTGCGACGCAGACGGGAAACCAGATGCATGAAACCAAACCCCTTACCAGTACTAAACGGTGCCAACACCATTCGCCTATGTAAGCTTCTTCCTGCCGGAAAGCTCTACTACCTACCTACGCCAGCCCTGCATCCGATTGCAGGACCCAATAGCGAAAGCCGGCCGACTTCCAACACCCCTGTTTCCACCCTACCACCCCGCACACAAACAACACACAAGTCAAAGTAACCAATCGGCGATAATGATCTCCTCGACCGAGGAAGTCGGCTGCTTACAGCAGTCATGCCGAGACTGAAGCACGGACGGCGGCCGGACTGGCCAAGGTTGTGAGCTTCCTGTATCTGCCTGCGCATGTCTCTCTTTCCTCTCCTGAATGTGAATGCGCGCGCTTGACTTCAACTCCTGTTGGCTGAAGTGTGTGGGGGTGTGGGAGGGGTGTCGGCTCTCTTGGGGATGAGCCTTATAAGGCCCTGTCTTCCTTATTCTCCTTGTTCCGGCCGGGAAGGGGGTTGATATACGTCCGCGGCCTTTCTTACTCGTGCGAAGCGTGCAATAGACGGTGTTGTTCCCTCCGGTGGCGGCGTGAGGCCAGCATCGCGCCCATGTCGGTCATGCCGGTGGCCAGGTGAGCATGATGCCTTCGGCTCCGGTCCGGGGGGGGGGGGAGCACGCCTGCAGACAGGTACGTGTATCTGAGGGAGGTGTCGGTCAAAGTCTGTCCTGAACCGCCCATTGTGTAGTCCACGCTGACTATGACCGTGTCCGGCAGGTGTCCAGGCGTGAACACGGTGACGCTATTGCTATTGTCGACAGGAGTCAGATTCCTGCCGGGGCTAGTGCCGAACCTGGCCGCGCTGATCACCCGAGACAGGTTGAACTCCACTAACACCGGGGCATAGGCATCTTTGTAGCTGTTGTTGCCGAGTTGACCATAGCC
Source organism: Bifidobacterium sp. POST2/T3 (B1) (assembly GCF_058197115.1). Classification (NCBI taxonomy): domain Bacteria; kingdom Bacillati; phylum Actinomycetota; class Actinomycetes; order Bifidobacteriales; family Bifidobacteriaceae; genus Bifidobacterium; species Bifidobacterium sp. POST2/T3 (B1). The sequence continues at coordinate 933 of NZ_JBVPQK010000254.1, read as the reverse complement.
GTTGTATCCCCATGCATACGTGTATCCTTCCTTGCCGATAACCAGAGAATCCCAATTTCCTGCACTGACTAGAGTGCTGTTTAGACTTAGATCAGTGTTGTTTGGGGACGCAGGATTTCGCACTTTTGCTGGTTGTCTGTGAACAGTGGAACTGTCATAGTTGGTATAACCGAGTTGGCCGTAATCGTTTCGTTCCCACGACCATGAAATTCCATTGCTGTCGACAGCTAGGGACGTGTCGTATCCCGCACTGACCTGGCTGGCTTTGAAGGGGATAGTGGGATTGTCGGGATTATATGTTCGGGCTGGGGGAAGAATATCATCATTCGTCGTATTCTGTCCGAGTTCGCCCCAATAATTCCATCCCCACGACCAGGTGTTTCCTTGGGCATCAATCGCCATGGAATGCTCAAAACCGGCGCTGATCTGAACGCTTTTCAAGCTTTTGCTTGTATTTTCGGGATTGTTCGGGTCGCGCGCACACACACCCAGGAACAGGATTCGCACCGTTGAAGCCGCTGCTGGTGCCGTTGCCAAGCTGACCAGACGTGTTGTGTCCCCATGCGTACGCGTTACCGTCGCTGCCCACAGCCAAGGAAACACTATTGTGCATTTTGCCAGATCCAATTGAACTGCTGATTTGGTTCAATTTAACGCCGCTGCGGCTGTATGGCGGGGCGATGGTGGTGGTCTCATCGCCTGGCTGGCTTCCCTTGTTGGGGCTGATGGTCCACGTGTTTCTGGGGTTTTGCTGATCCAGCGAGCGGCGAGCATGATGTTTTCGGTGACGGGTGTGCTGAAGTTGTAGGCGGTGTTGCCGGTGAATCATCCGTCGAACTGATAGCCGTTGTGCGTCGGATCTGGGTTGGGCCGTTGCACTCGCCCGTACGGGTAGAGGATCTGTTGGGGTTGGGGTGCCTGGCTTCCTCCGGT
>NZ_JBVPQK010000253.1:2470-3816 GCF_058197115.1 Bifidobacterium sp. POST2/T3 (B1) | reverse complement strand
GTGCGCAAGGAGGATGCCTCGGCCCAGGACGCCCTGCTCTGCATCAACTCGGGATCCCGGCTGACCGACCCCGGCCGCTTCAAGTTCGACGGCAGCGGCTACTACATCCGCTCGGCCCAGGAGATGCGCGAGATCTTCAAGGAGTTCCCCGAAGCCTGCGACAACACCTTGGAGATCGCTGAACGCTGCAACGTCATGTTCGACGACCACGAGGACGGGGCATTCATGCCCCGTTTCGACTGCCCGGAAGGCTGGGACGAGACCTCCCTTTTCCTGAAGAAGGTGGACGAGGGATTGAAGAACCGTTACCCGGACGGGGTGCCCGAGGAGGTATCCCACCAGGCCGACTACGAGTGCGGGGTCATCTGCCAGATGCAGTTCACCGGATACTTCCTGGTGGTGGCCGATTATATCAACTGGGCCAAGAACCACGGAATCATGGTGGGACCGGGCCGTGGATCGGCGGCAGGGTCCATGGTGGCCTACGCCATGGGCATCACCGAGCTGGACCCGCTCAAGCATGGGCTGATTTTCGAGCGATTCCTCAACCCTGAACGCGTATCCCTGCCTGATATCGATGTGGACTTCGACCCCGAGGGGCGCATGAAGGTCCTGGACTACGTGGGTCGTAAGTACGGCTCCGACAAGGTGGCCCAGTGCGTGACTTACGGCACCATCAAGACCAAGCAGGCCCTGAAGGACTCAGCCAGGATCATGGACTACGAATATTCCGTGGGCGACCAAGTCACCAAGGCCCTGCCGCCTACGGTCAATGGCAAGGACATGAGCCTCAAGGAGATCTTCGATCCCCAGTCCAAGCGCTACCCGGAGGCCAAGGAGTTCCGCGACCTATATGAGTCCAACCCGGATGTCAAGCGGATCACCGAAGAAGCCAAGGGCATCGAGGGCATCATCCGTCAGACCGGCGTGCATGCCTGCGCCACTATCATGGCCTCCAATCCCATCACCGATACCTCGCCGCTGATGGAACGCACCGACGGCACGGTGACCACCACCTTCGAGTACCACACCTGCGAGACCCTGGGGCTGGTCAAGATGGACTTCCTGGGGCTGTCCAACCTGACGGTCATCAGGGACACGGTCAACAACATCAAGCGCAATGGCAAGGAGCCCATCAGCATCGAGAAGGTCCCCCTGGACGACAAGGAGACCTACCAGCTGCTGTCCCGGGGCGACACCCTTGGCGTCTTCCAGCTCGATGGCGACGGTATGCGCTCCCTGCTGCGCATGCTCAAGCCCGACAACTTCAACGACATCTCCGCCCTGATCGCCCTCTACCGGCCGGGGCCCATGGATATGAACTCGCACATCAACTATGCCAAGCG
>NZ_JBVPQK010000253.1:0-2370 GCF_058197115.1 Bifidobacterium sp. POST2/T3 (B1) | reverse complement strand
CTGAAGACCCACTATCCGGTGGAGTTCATGGCCGCCCTGCTGCAGAACGAGCGGACCAACAAGGACAAGACCGCACTCTACCTGGGCGAGGCCAGAAGGATGGGCATCCGCATCCTGGCGCCTGACATCAACGAGTCCGTGTCCGAGTATTCCGCTGTCGGCGACGTGGTCCGCTTCGGCCTGGGAGCCATCCGCAATGTGGGTGACAAGGTGGTGGCGGACATCATCAAGGAGCGCCAGGGACCCCGGGGCAAGTATGTCAACTTCATGGACTTCATCAAGCGGGTGCCCATGGAGGTGCTCAACAAGCGAACCGTGGAATCCCTGATCAAGGGCGGTGCCTTCGACGGCATTGACCCCAACCGGAGGGCGCTTTTCCAGATTCACGATGAAGCCGTCGACCAGGTCATGCCCATCAAGCGCAAGCAGGCTGAGGGCCAGTTCGACCTCTTCGCCGACGCCGATGAGGACGCCCCCCAGCAGGATGCCTTGGGCGATGCCCAGGTGACCGTGCCCGACATCGACGAGTGGGACAAGTCCACCAAGCTCAACTTCGAGCGGCAGATGCTGGGCCTGTATGTGTCTGACCACCCGCTGAGCGGCATGACCTCGGTTTTGGCCGGCATGCGAGACATGTCCATCGCCCAGCTGCTCAACCGGTCTAACAGCATGGACGGGAAGGCGGTGACCCTGGCCGGGCTGGTCACTGCTGTGGACCGCCGGGTCTCCAAGAAGGGCAACCCCTGGGCCATCGTCACCATCGAGGACTTGGAGAGCTCCATCCAATGCATGTTCTTCGGCAAGGTCTACGACGCCCACTCCGACGACCTGGCCCTGGACTCGGTCATCAGGGTGAGGGGAGTGGTCGAGCTTCGTGACGAGGCCACCAACATCCGCGTCAACGATATGGAGGTGCCCGTCCTGGAGTCGGCGGATGAGCGGCCTCTGACCATCACCCTGCCCAAGCAGGCTCTAGACCGGGGGCACATGGAGCGGCTGGCTCGGATACTCAAGTCCCACCCCGGTTACTGCCAGGTCCGTCTGGCCGTCACCGACGACCGGGGCAACGTCCGTCTGTTGACCTTTGGTGACGGATTTCGCACCCGGCACGACACCTCCATGATGGCCGAGATCAAGTCGGTCTTCGGACCCTCCTGCCTGCCGTCGGCCTAGGACGCGCCCGGAACCGTCTCACCATTTGGGACGGTGGTGAGTCGCTGGCTTTGGCGACACAAAAGTTCACTACCATCAAAGTATGTCAAAGCTCATGATGAGAACCATGGATCTGCGCGGGAAAACCATGTCCCGCGCCCAACTCCTCGCTGCCATGCCCCGAGCCGATATGGGTACACGGGAGGCCAGCGCCCAGGTGCAGCCCATACTTGACCAAGTACGTGAGCATGGGGCAGCGGCCCTGCGCGACCTGGAGGAGAAGTTCGACCATGTGCGTCCCCATGATCTGAGGGTTCCGGCATCGGCCATGCAGGAGGCCCTGAGGCAGCTGGATCCCAAGGTCAGGGCGGCAATCGAGGAGTCCGTTACCCGCATCCGCAAGGTCTGCACTACCCAGGTGCCCAAGCCCATGGCCACCGACCTGGCGCCTGGCGCTCGGGTCAGCGAGCGGTGGATTCCGATCGAACGCGTAGGCCTCTACGTGCCGGGAGGCAAGGCCCTGTATCCTTCCTCGGTCATCATGAACGCGGTGCCCGCTCAGATTGCCGGCGTCGATTCCCTGGCCGTGGCCACTCCGCCCGCCTCTGACGACCCTCGGGGTCTGCCGGCTGCCATCATCCTGGCCACCTGTGCCATTCTGGGAGTGGACGAGGTCTATGCCGTGGGCGGTGCCCAGGCCGTGGCCATGTTTGCATACGGGGCCAGGGGATCCGAGCCCCAGGACGGGGAGATTCTCTGCGACCCGGTCGACAAGATCACCGGCCCGGGCAATATCTTTGTGGCGACAGCCAAGCAGATGGTCTCCGGCATGGTGGGAATCGACGCCGTTGCCGGACCCACGGAAATTGCTATTCTTGCCGACGAGCAGGCCAACCCCGACTGGGTTGCTGCAGACCTGATCGGCCAGGCCGAACATGACGAGCTTGCCGGTTCGGTGCTGATCACCGACAGCCAGGAACTGGCCCAGGGCGTTCAGGAGGCTTTGGGGCGCAGGGTGCCTCGAACCGAGCATGCCGACCGGGTGCGCACCTCCCTGGGCGGCAACCAGTCGGGAATCATCCTGACCGACGGTATCGACCAGTCCATCGACGTGGCCAATGCCTATGCCGCCGAGCATCTGGAGGTTCAGACGGCCGATCCTGATGCCGTCATCGACAGGATTCGGAATGCCGGCGCCATCTTCCGCGGCCCCTATTC
>NZ_JBVPQK010000252.1:0-3823 GCF_058197115.1 Bifidobacterium sp. POST2/T3 (B1) | reverse complement strand
CTTGATTCCCGTGGCAACCCGACCGTCGAGGTCGTTCTGCAGACTGAGGACGGCGCCGAGGGGCGTGGTCTGGTTCCTTCCGGTGCTTCCACCGGCGAGGCCGAGGCCTGGGAACGTCGGGATGGCGACAAGAAGCGCTATCAGGGCAAGGGTGTGCTGGACGCCGTCAAGGCGGTCAATGAGACCATCGCTCCCAACGTCATTGGTATGGACGCCACCGATCAGCGTGCCCTGGACGAAACCATGATTGATCTGGACGGTACCCCCAACAAGGGCAAGCTGGGCGCCAACGCCATCCTGGGCGTCTCCCTGGCTGCGCTCTATGCGGCTGCTGAGTCCGCCGAACTGCCTCTCTACCGTTACCTAGGCGGCACCAACGGCCACATCCTGCCCGTGCCCAACATGAACATCATGAACGGCGGCGCCCATGCTGACTTCGCCACTGACATCCAGGAGTACATGATCTCCCCCTACGGCTTCGACTCATACCGGGAGGCCCTGCGCGCCGGCGTCGAGGTCTACCACACCCTCAAGGGCATCCTGAAGAAGGACGGCCATGAGACTGGCCTGGGCGACGAGGGCGGCTTTGCCCCCAAGATGAAGTCCAACGAGGACTCCCTGAAGTACATCGTCGACGCCATTCAGGCTGCCGGCTACGAGCCTGGCAAGCAGATCGGCCTCTGCCTGGACGTGGCCTCTTCGGAGTTCTACAACAAGGACACCGACAAGTACCACTTCGACGGCGAGGACCGCGACGCTGACTACATGCTGGACTATTACCAGGGCCTGGTCGAGAAGTATCCGCTGGTTTCCATCGAGGATCCCTTCGCTGAGGAGGACTGGGGCGCCTGGCAGAAGATCACCGCCGCCATGGGCGACCGCCTGCAGTTCGTGGGCGACGACCTGCTGGTGACCAACCCCAAGAGGCTGCAGAAGGGCATCGACCTGAAGGCCGCCAACTCCCTGCTGGTCAAGCTCAACCAGATCGGCACCGTGACCGAGACCCTGGACGCCATCGAGCTGGCCACCGCCAACGGGTTCACCTCCATGGTTTCCCACCGTTCCGGCGAGACCTCTGACACCACCATCGCCGACCTGGCCGTGGCCAAGAACACCCGCCAGATCAAGACCGGTGCTCCGGCCCGTGGTGAGCGCATCGCCAAGTACAACCGTCTGCTGGAGATCGAGGAGGAGCTGGGCTCCACCGCCGAGTACGCCGGCTACAGCGCCTTCAAGGCCTGCAAGAAATACACCAAGTAAGGCCTTGCTGGCCGGGCTTAAGCCTTTGCAGGTTTTGACCCGGCCGTACAGTCTTTCACCCGTGGCGGTCCGCGTCGGCTGCCACGGGTATTTTTATGGGTATGGCCAAGAACAAACGTGACGGCGGCGACCGGCGGACAAGCAGGCGGTCATCGGGACCCATCACCTTCTTTGTGGCGGTCATCATCGTGGCCCTGGGGCTGATTCAGCTGGTCTCCACCTTCCACACCTACGCCATTAATCTTTCCGAACTCAACGGCCTGCGCAACCAGCAGGCCCAGCTAGTCGAGCATAAGCGTGACTTGGAGAACCAGATCCGGCGCTGGGACGACAAAGCCTATGTAACTGCCCAGGCCAGGGATCGGCTGGGATTCGTCTTCCCCGACGAGGAGGCCATCCGGGTCTTGCATCCGGAGGCGGTCACGGGCAGCAAGGACAAGGACCAGGCCGGAAGCAAGGGGGTCCGGGCCCCTAGGAAGAACTCCCTGCCCTGGTATCAGGAGATGGCCTACTCCTTTGCCAAGGCCGACCAGGACCCGGCGGCCAATGGGAACAAGGGGAGCACAGGTCAGCAACCAGGCGACGGAGCCAGTCCGAATGGGTCCGCCAGTCCAACTGGTTCCAACAGTCCAGGTGGATCTGATAGTCCCTCTCCATTCAAGGGCAGGGGAACGCAGTGAACTCCGAAGGTTCGGATTTCGCCGCGCCAATGGTTAATGAACTTAGCAGCAGCAAACAATCAGGAAAGATGAGGACAGCGTGATCAAGGCCCAGGAAAGGCCCCAGGCAGCAGTGGAATCTCAAGCCGTAGACAAGGTCCGGGTCGAATCTAAAGCATCCAGCCTGGTTACTGACCGGGACCTGACCATGGTAAGAGATCGAGTCCAGGAGCTTCTGGCGACGCCGGCCACACCGGATCAGATAGCCGCCGTTAACCAGCAACTGGGCCGTTTTCCGCGGGGCATGGTGGCCGTGGGCGCCCGCTGCGTCTGTGGCAACCCCCTGGCTGTGATTACCCGGCCTCAGCTGGAGGATGGCACACCCTTTCCGACCACCTGCTATTTGACCAGCCCCGAGGCTGTCAAGGCCGTCTCACGGTTGGAGGCCGACGGCATCATGTCCGACTGGAATACCGAGCTTGGTTCGGATCCGGATCTGGCCAGCGCCTATTGTAGGGCCCACGAGCTCTATCTGGCCTTCCGCTCTGCCCTGGCTCAGCGGCTGAGCGACGACGAGAGTCACATAGTCGGAATCTCGGCCGGGGGCATGCCCAAGAGGGTCAAGTGTCTGCATGCTCTGACCGCTCAGTCTCTGGTTATGGGCCCTGGGGTCAATCCACTGGGTGACCGGGTTCTAGGCCTGGTGCGTCCGGTGTTCGATCCGCAGGTCTGCAGGTGCGCCCAGCCCTGGGCCGAGGCATCCATACAAGAGAACCAGCAAGAGAACCAATGAAGGGGGCTTCCATGGATCAGGTAACAGTGGCGGGCGTGGACTGTGGCACCAACTCCATACGTCTGCTGATAGCCCAGGTAGACCGGCAGGGGCTCCATCCAGTGGCTCCCAGGCTGATGCGCGTCATCCGACTGGGGGAGGGCGTGGACCGCAATCATCGCTTCTCCGATCAGGCCTTGGAGCGGGCCTTTGAGGCCTGTCGGCTCTTCGCCCAGCAACTGCAGGAGCACCCGGTGGATGGCCTGCGCTTTGTGGCCACTTCGGCCACCAGGGATGCCGACAACCGGGAAAGTTTCGAAGAGGGGGTGCGCTCCATCCTGGGGGTCACGCCCGAGGTCATCAGCGGTTCCCAGGAGGCTTCGCTGAGTTTTTTGGGAGCGGTCAGTGTGCTGGAGCAGCGGGGCAGCGACGGCATGCCTCCTGCGCCATACCTGGTGGTTGACCTAGGCGGCGGCTCCACCGAGCTGGTCCTGGGCGGGGACGGGAGCGATCTGCCTGTTGACCATGTCAGGGCCTCCTACTCAATGAACATCGGCTCCGTACGGATGACCGAGCGCCATCTGCTGGATGATCCGCCCAGCCAGGTGCAGATCGGCCAGGCGCTTGAGGATGTTGACAGCTGGATCGACCGGGCCTTCGACAAGGTCCCTGTAGCTGGGGTAGGCAGTGTGATCGGAGTCTCCGGCACGGTCACCACCATGAGCGCTCTGGCCCTGGGATGCCAGGTTTACGATCGCCATGCCGTCGATGGTCAGTCCATATCTGTCGAAGCGGCTCGCCGGGTTGACGACAAGGTGTTGAACATGAGCCGGCAGGAGCGTCGGGGACTCAAGACCATCCACCCCGGTCGTGTTGATGTGATCGGCGGTGGCGCCCTGATCTGGAACCGTCTGCTGGAACGTCTGGGCCAGGCCAGTCCGAGTGCGCTGGCTTCGGGCACCTATGTGGCTAGCGAGCACGGCCTCCTGGACGGTCTGGTCATGGATTATGGTCGGACCCTCCTGCGTGAATGATATACTAAGGCGTTATGGGTTATGGCCCCGGTGGCGAAATGGTATACGCATCGGACTTAAAATCCGCCGCCTTCACCGGCTTGTGGGTTCGATTCCCA
>NZ_JBVPQK010000251.1:0-3830 GCF_058197115.1 Bifidobacterium sp. POST2/T3 (B1) | reverse complement strand
CTTGATTCCCGTGGCAACCCGACCGTCGAGGTCGTTCTGCAGACTGAGGACGGCGCCGAGGGGCGTGGTCTGGTTCCCTCCGGTGCTTCCACCGGCGAGGCCGAGGCCTGGGAACGTAGGGATGGCGACAAGAAGCGCTATCAGGGCAAGGGTGTGCTGGACGCCGTCAAGGCGGTCAATGAGACCATCGCTCCTAACGTCATCGGCATGGACGCCACTGATCAGCGCGCCCTGGACGAGACCATGATTGATCTGGACGGCACCCCCAACAAGGGCAAGCTTGGCGCCAACGCCATTCTGGGTGTCTCCCTGGCTGCGCTTTATGCGGCTGCCGAGTCCGCCGAGCTGCCTCTCTACCGTTACCTGGGTGGCACCAACGGCCACATCCTGCCCGTGCCCAACATGAACATCATGAACGGCGGCGCCCACGCTGACTTCGCCACCGACATCCAGGAGTACATGATCTCCCCCTACGGCTTCGACTCCTACCGGGAGGCCCTGCGCGCCGGCGTTGAAGTCTACCACACCCTCAAGGGCATCCTGAAGAAGGATGGCCACGAGACCGGCCTGGGCGATGAGGGCGGCTTTGCCCCCAAGATGAAGTCCAACGAGGACTCCTTGAAGTACATCGTCGACGCCATTCAGGCTGCCGGCTACGAGCCTGGCAAGCAGATCGGCCTCTGCCTGGACGTGGCATCCTCGGAGTTCTACAACAAGGACACCGACAAGTACCACTTCGACGGCGAGGACCGCGACGCGGACTACATGCTGGACTACTACCAAGGCCTGGTCGAGAAGTATCCGCTGGTCTCCATCGAGGATCCTTTCGCTGAGGAGGACTGGGGCGCCTGGCAGAAGATTACCGCTGCAATGGGTGACCGTCTGCAGTTTGTGGGCGACGACCTGCTGGTGACCAATCCCAAGAGGCTGCAGAAGGGCATCGACCTGAAGGCCGCCAACTCCCTGCTGGTCAAGCTTAACCAGATCGGCACCGTGACCGAGACCCTGGACGCCATCGAGCTGGCCACTGCCAACGGGTTCACCTCCATGGTTTCCCACCGTTCCGGCGAGACCTCCGACACCACAATCGCCGATCTGGCCGTGGCCAAGAACACCCGCCAGATCAAGACCGGTGCTCCGGCCCGTGGCGAGCGCATCGCCAAGTACAACCGGCTGCTGGAGATCGAGGAGGAGCTGGGCTCCACCGCCGAGTATGCCGGCTACAGCGCCTTCAAGGCCTGCAAGAAGTACACCAAGTAAGGCTTTGTCGGTCGGGCCGGATCCTTTGCAGGTTTCGAACCAACCGTGAAGTCTTTCACCCGTGGCGGTCCGCGTCGGCTGCCGCGGGTATTTTTATGGGTATGGCCAAGAACAAACGTGACGGCGCCAACCGGCGGACAAGCAGGCGGTCGTCGGGACCCATCACCTTCTTTGTGGCTGTCATCATCGTGGCTCTGGGGCTAATTCAACTGGTCTCCACCTTCCACGCCTACGCCATTAATCTTTCCGAACTCAACGGCCTGCGCAATCAGCAGGCCCAGCTTGTCGAACACAAGCGTGACCTGGAGAACCAGATCCGGCGTTGGGATGACAAGGCCTATGTAACCGCCCAGGCCCGGGATCGGCTGGGATTCATTTTCCCCGACGAGGAGGCTATCCGGGTCCTGCACCCGGAGGCGGTCACGGGCAGCAAGGACAAAGACCAGGCTGGAAGCAAGGGGGTCCGGGCCCCCAGGAAGAACTCCCTGCCCTGGTATCAGGAGATGGCTTACTCCTTCGCCAAGGCGGACCAGGATCCTACTGCCGATAGAAGCAAGGGGAGCACAGGTCAGCATCCTGGCGACGGAGCCAGTCCGAACGGCTCTGCCAGTCCGTCTGGTTCAAGTAGTCCGGGTGGCTCTGATGGCTCCACTCCATCTGGGGGCGGGGGAGCGCAGTGAACTTCGAAGGCTCGGATTTCGCCGCTTCAACAGGCTATGAACTTTGCAGCAATGCACAATCAGAAAGATGAGGACAGCGTGAACAAGGCCCAGGGAAGGCCCCAGGCAGCAGTGGGATCTCAAGTCGTAGACAAGGCCAGGGTCGAGTCCGAGATTGGGCAGAATAAGGTCGAAGCCTTTGTCCTGATTGGCGACCGGGAACTGGCGGCGGTCAGGGATCGGGTCCAGGAGCTTCTGGCGACTCCGGCCACGCCGGAACAGATAGACGTCGTGAACCACCAGCTGGGTCGCTATCCGCGGGGTATGGTGGCCGTGGGCGCTCGCTGTGTCTGCGGCAACCCCCTGGCCGTGGTCACCCGGCCGCAGCTGGAGGACGGCACGCCTTTTCCGACCACGTGCTATCTGACCAGCCCCGAGGCCGTCAAGGCCGTCTCCCGGTTGGAAGCTAACGGTATCATGACCGACTGGAATGCCGAACTTGGTTCCGATCCGGATCTGGCCAGTGCTTATCGCAGGGCCCATGAGCTCTACCTGGCCTTCCGGTCTGCCTTGGCCCATCAGCTGGGCGACGACGAAGGGCACATCGCCGGAATCTCGGCGGGGGGCATGCCCAAGCGGGTCAAGTGCCTGCATGCTCTGACCGCTCAGTCTCTGGTTATGGGCCCTGGGGTTAATCCTTTGGGCGACCGTGCTCTTGGTTTGGTGCGTCAAGTATTCGATCCCCAGGTCTGCAGGTGCGTTCGGCCTTGGACTGAGTCATACCCGGAAGAGAACCGATGAAGGGGGTTTTATGGATCAGGTAACGGTGGCGGGTGTGGATTGCGGCACTAACTCCATACGTCTGCTGATTGCCGAGGTGGACCGGCAGGGGCTCCATCCGGTGGCTCCCAGGCTGATGCGCGTTATCCGGTTGGGGGAGGGCGTGGACCGCAATCACTGCTTCTCCGACCAAGCTCTGGAGCGCGCCTTTGAGGCCTGTCGGCTCTTCGCCCAGCAGCTGCATGAGCACCCGGTAGATGGCCTGCGCTTTGTGGCCACCTCAGCCACCAGGGATGCCGACAACCGAGAAAAATTCGAGGCGGGGGTGCACTCCATCCTAGGGGTCACGCCCGAGGTCATCAGTGGCTCCCAGGAGGCCTCGCTGAGCTTTCTGGGAGCGGTCAGCGTGCTGGAGCAGCGAGGCGGCACCGACATGCCCCCTGCGCCATACCTGGTGGTCGACCTGGGTGGTGGCTCCACCGAGCTGGTCCTGGGCGGGGATGGGAGCGATTTGCTTGTTGACCATGTCAGGGCCTCCTACTCCATGAACATCGGCTCCGTGCGGATGACTGAGCGCCATCTGCTGAACGATCCTCCCAGCCAGGAGCAGATTGACCAGGCGCTTGAGGATGTTGACAGCTGGATCGACCGGGCCTTCGACCAGGTCCCTGTAGCCGGAGTAGGCAGTGTGATCGGAGTCTCCGGCACGGTCACCACCATGAGCGCCTTGGCCCTGGGATGCGAGGTCTACAACCGCCATGCCGTCGATGGTCAGTCCATTTCGGTTGATGCGGCCTGCCGGGTTGACGACCGGGTGCTGAACATGAGCCGGCAGGAGCGTAGGGAGCTCAAGGCCATCCATCCTGGGCGTGTGGATGTGATTGGCGGCGGCGCCCTGATCTGGAGTCGCCTGTTGGAGCGTCTGGGCCAGGCCAGCCCGAGTGCGTTGGCTTCGGGAACCTATGTGGCCAGCGAGCATGGTCTCCTGGACGGCCTGGTCCTGGACTACGGTCGGACCCTCCTGCGCGAATGATATACTAAGGCGTTATGGGTCATGGCCCCGGTGGCGAAATGGTATACGCATCGGACTTAAAATCCGCCGCCTTCACCGGCTTGTGGGTTCGATTCCCA
>NZ_JBVPQK010000250.1:0-3843 GCF_058197115.1 Bifidobacterium sp. POST2/T3 (B1) | reverse complement strand
AGAGCCGACATCAGCACAGGAATGAAAAAGAGCACCCGGGCGATCTTGTTCTGGACAGTATCTTCTTCCAAGAAGACGGCGAGAGCCAAACCGAAGACATTTTGGAAGAAAGCCTCGCATATAGCAAAAACAAGAGTGGTCCTCAAGTCTCTTAGAAGCATGCCATTTTTGAAAAGAGCAGCAAAATTATCAAACCCATTAAAGGATATAGACGGATTAAAAGACGACCAGTTAGTAAAGGCAAGAACGAAATTCACCAAAGTGGGCAACAAAAAGAACACCAGGAGCATGATTCCAGCCGGTGCCAGGAACCGTAAAGGATAGTTCTGACGAAGCAATGTCAGTCTGTTGTGTCGCACCTGGGAGGTACTAATACGACCCGTGTGCCACGTCTTGTGTAACTGCATGATAGAAACCTCTTAAGCCAGGTAATACGGGAAACGGTGACGGACAAAGCTACCTATTTTCTTGGGCACTATGCCCGCCACCATGTGTTAAGGAACATCAATCAGAACCCACTGACCCCCTGGGCCTTGGCGACCTCATCAAACTGGTCCTGCGTGGTCTGCGCCACTTGCTGTGCACTCATCGTGCCATTGACCATATTGGCCAAGTTGATGTACAGGTCAGGATTCGCCAAAGCAAGCGACTGCATAGAACCGACACTGTTGCTTATGGAGTCATTTGCATCAATCAAAGCCTGCGGCACAGATCCCGGTGTCTTTACCGTGGAGAGTATGGAAGTGGTGTTCTGGCTGTTGATGAAGTCACTATACCCGTCTCCCATCAGATAAGCCAGGAACTGACGGGATGCCGCTTCACGCTTGGCATCGCCGGTCTTGAAGGCAACAAGTCCATTGGTCTCCTCAGGGACCACAGTAGCTATTGTTCCCTTTTTGGAAATGGGGAAGAAACCGATTTTCTGATCCAGGACCTGTTTACTGTTGCCTGCCATAGCCGCAACACCAAGGAAAAGGCTGAGGTTACCGAAGATCATGCCTGTCTTGCCATTCAATAGGGCTTGCTCTTCCATCACATCAGTTGCAGAACCGATATCAGCGTTGAACAGCTTCCTCTTCTCGATCATATCGCGATATTCCTCGATGGCTGACATCACGTTGGTATCGGTGAATTTCTCTTTGCGAGTATTGATGCGGTTCCAAAGTCCTTTCTTGGCGGCTTCCGCCAGCTGAACTTGAACAGCCCACTGTGTACCCCATTGGGCTCCACCCATGTCATAGAAAGGCGATTCGACCCCTGCAGGCGGATTCTGTTTTATTTTCTCAGCAGTGTCTATCAGTTCATCCCAATTCTTGGGCAACTTATCGACACCCGCAGCTTTGAACACCTCTTTGTTGTAATAGACCCCTAATACCGAAGGTGCAGTGAACAACACGGAATACCGTGACTTCTTATAGACACCTGCTGCATTAGCAAATCCCTTTTTATAATTCTTGACGAATGGAGCGCTATCTAGTTTTTGAATCTTGTTCTGCGATACCAAACCTGCCAACATTGAAGCAGTTGGCTGCCAGACACCGATATCGGGTACATCCCCAGTGGCAATTTTCGTCTGTGCATTATTTTTGTACACATCGGCGATGACGGAGATCTTCACCTGAGCGCCAGTCTTGGCTTCAAAGTTTTTAACTACCTTATCGAAAGTGGTCTTCGAGTTGGGGGACACCCACAAAACCAGCTTTGTGCCATCCAATTTAGTGCTAGCAGCCGGCCAGTCACCTTCGTTATCAGAATCTGAACCTTTGGCTGCCGTCGGATTGGAACAGCCTGACCCCAAAAGCAACATAGAGCACGCCAATGCTCCTATCAAGGCGATTTTGCCTTTCTTAAAGAGGGAATTTTGAGATATCATCATTGATTTCCTTTCTTTTAATCTTGTCCGCGGCAATTCCCCCGAATGCTGCTGGCGGTTCGAATAAGCAACGATGCTGCTGCACCGTTGAATTCCTCATTGTGAAAGATCGATCGAAAAAAGTCGCGCCGCATACTGGCGGGAAGGTAGAGAAATCGACAATGTGCCGGATTCTACATTCCAGGAATAACGCCAGGGTCTGTTATCCAAGGAAGTCGGGAAAATGATCCGAACATTTCCTTTTCGGCCAGCGCCATTAGGAATCGGCAACGTGATATTTGAACGTTCTGTTCCCCTGACCCAGACTGCAAGCAGACAAACTTCACCATCCATCATCCCCAGTGTCACTATGTCATCGGTCCACTGCGGCAAGCCCAACGGCCAGCAGGGCGAGGAGTTGATCAGATGAGGCCTCACCGTGGTCTTATAGACATCAATGGATTGTCGAATCAGCGCTTTTTGAGACGCTGTAAACGTGTTGAGATATCCAGACAGAAAATAATGACCAAGCATGGTGTTCACCAATGCGAAGGCAAAGTTTTCATCATCCATGGACTGCTCAGGATAAGCCCAATTGCCTGCCTGTTCTGGCAACATAGTCATTGGCGCTGCCGTAGAAATTGTCGGGTATAGCCGATAATCCTGCTGATCTGATGTGGACAAGAGCTGAAAGTGTGAAGCCTGGGCAAAGTCAGTACGCATACCTCCAGCGGAGCAGCTTTCCAGAATCAGCTTGGGATGCCGTCTGTACAAACCATCTATCCAACGCAGATAAGCCCTGTTATGCTCCAGGAGTCCATCACCTGAGCTATCCGAATCATAAGTCGTGCCAGAGCCTGGACGAATGTTGAAATCAAATTTGAAGTAACCTATATCGTAGTCTTCAATTAGACGGTCAATTACATCATCCATTCGTTTCACGACTGCAGGGTTTCTGTAATCGAGCATTAATCTTTTCTGCTCTATAAGCCGTTTGCCATCGTGTTGGAAGAAAAAGGAGTCCGGCAATTCAGACGCTATCGGGCTATCGATACCGACGGATTCGGGCTCAAGCCACAGCCCAGGAATCATCCCCCGACCACGTATGGCATCGACAACCTGATGCAAGCCATTGGGAAAACGTTTCAAGGAAGGAACCCACTCGCCTACAGAGGGCCACCAATCACCAGAGTCGTCATACCATCCGCAATCGATGCAAAACACATCGATATCCAGATATCCTGCCTCCTCGATCAAGGGCATCAGTTTTTCTGTGGTCGGATCCCCGTTGATGGTATTCATATAATCATTAAAAATAATGAGCGATTGGGATGCTCTCCCCATCTGTTTCCTGATAATGCGCCGATAACTTGTCAGTGCTTCGATGGCGGAGTCGAAGGAATCCCCCAATGTGACAGACACAGGGACCGATGTGAACTGTTCACCATTCCGCAGGCACTTAGACCATGTATGGTTCTTCCAATTGGGGCCTGAAAGAGCAAAATATCCATCTTCCCTGTCTTGACCGATCTCCCATCTCCAAGCGCCGTTATGCTCGATCTGAAAAGCCCAGCACATATGCAGCTTCTTTGATTCCAATACACCAACAGGAGATGAGGTACCCGTCGAAAAGGTTCCTTCGGATATGACGGCATGACAGCCTTGTGGATCACGTTTTGCGAGCGAGGCATGCAAATCAGGGCAGTAATGGCGGACGGGGGTGCGAGTCCATCTACCCTCGCCAGTACACTCATTGGTACATTCGTAAACCGCCCAAGATGATAAGTCAGTAATTCCGCTGTCGTCCGTAGTCCCGAAAGATGCGCTCCACGGCACAACGGATTCCAATATCAAAGAGTCGTCACCAATATTGGTCACATCCACTATGGACCGTACGGTCCGTTGACCTTGAGGAACAAACAAATGCAGATGGACAGCAATATCAAAACTGGGACTATTCATGTCCAGATAACAGTGACTTCCGTCCGATT
>NZ_JBVPQK010000249.1:0-3865 GCF_058197115.1 Bifidobacterium sp. POST2/T3 (B1) | reverse complement strand
TGGGCCTGGATCATCCCGTTCTGCCCGGTGGTGGCATCCAGGACCAGCAGAACCTCGTCCACGGGCAGGTTCTTCTCAACCACCCGCCGGATCTTGCCCAGCTGATCCATCAGGTTGGCCTTGTTCTGCAGACGGCCGGCAGTGTCCACAATGAGAACATCTGCCTGATCATTTTTGGCCCGTTCAGCCGCTTCAAAGGCCACCGAGGCCGGGTCGGCACCGTCACGGTCGCTGCGGACCACAGGCACGCCCACCTTGCCGCCCCAGGTTTCCAGCTGGTCAGCGGCGGCGGCACGGAAGGTGTCGGCGGCACCCATGACCACCGACTTGCCATCGGCCACGAAGAGCCGGGCCAGCTTGCCCGCCGTGGTGGTCTTGCCCGTGCCGTTGACACCCACCATGATGATGACCGACGGCCTGCTGGCCTGAGGTCGGGCAGCCGCCAGAGTTCGGTCCATATTGGGGTCGACCAGATCGATCAGGCGCTGACGAAGACCACGATGCACTGCTGCTGGGTCCCTCTGCCCGGTGATCCGGGCATCGTCACGCAACTGTTTCACCAGCTGTTCGCTGGCCTCAGCACCCACATCCGCCATGAGCAGGGTGTCTTCCACATCCTCCCAGTCGGACTCGCTCAGATGATCCTTGGTCAGAATGGCAAAGAGGGCCTTGCCGAAGGGGTTGGGGCTCTTGGCCAGCCTGGCCTTGAGCCTGGTCATACGGGATGCGGATGCCTCCGGGTGAGCCAGCTCCTCCTGTGCCGACGGTGCTGCTTGATCGGCTGAGGACGATTGACTGGATGCCTCTGAATCGACTGAGCCGGCTGAGCCGGCTGAATCCGTAGAAACGTCCGGATTATGGGAGACGCTCGATACGGGAGAGGCAGATTGGACAGCTTGATCACCTGATGAAGCTGCTGGGGAGGCACCAGGTTGGCCTTCAGCTTGACCCTCTGCTGCAGCCGTCGCCGATTTCGGGGACAAAGAAGGGTGGCCATTATCAGGCTCTTCCGTCCTGCCGGGACGGGTGGAATCCCCCTGGGACCGGCGTTTGCGGACCGTCACCAGAATACCGACCACCGCCAGCACCAGGACGATCAACACCGCGATAAGAATAAGGATCTGCTGTGTTGTCATAGGTACCAGCCTAAGGGCGAAAAGGGACACGGACGGTTATCGCCAGCGGTCACTTTCCGCCTGGGTGGCTCTTTTCCGTCTGCGAACCACTCTTGACTGCAGGCATGACGTCGGAGGTGGTGGTCTGAGGCTCCCTCCGCTGTGGACGCGAAGGCTCGGGGCTGGATGATCGTGGGGCGGAGTTCCTGGGGGCTGGAGGCCCAGAGGTCGCAGAGACCGACGGCACGGCATTCTTCTTTTGTCTCGGGCTGACCGACGATGTGGAATCGTTGCTCGGTGGCGGGGACAGATTTAACTCGTCCGTGGAATCGGAGGCCAGCAGACCTCGAACCTCCACCACGGAGGAGGAATTGACATAGACCGGATAGGGATGTTCACCGTCTTCAGCTGTTGATACGTCCTCGCCCGAGCCAGGGGAGAACGACAGATGCCCGCCTGCTATCCGCGGCAGCTTATTCTCTCGTTCCTGCTGACGGCGTGCAGCCCGGCGCACACGCTCATCGAGAGACTGGGAGAAGGCACGGTCCTGGGACTCGCCAAGCGCCAAGCGCATGACAAATACAACGAATGCCACCACCACCAGCACCCATACCAGGACAATCAGCCAGACCATACATGCCATTCTCTCAGAAGAACCCCACAGACGCGCTACGACACGAGGAATCTATCGGTCTCTTTCACACTGGTTCACGCGGACGCGTTCTTTGGTCGGCTCGCTTCGGCATGCAAATTAATCCAATATCGTTCTACTCGCTGACCAAAGCTGCTGAGGAGCACATTCTCCAGCTGCCCGCCACACGAGAGGATGGTACGGCAGCTGGCCAAATTCGACGGGGAGCAGGTAATCAGGACCCGGCTCATGCCAAGAGCGGCCGCCCGTCGCAGGCAATCATCCAGCATCAGCCCGGCATAACCCCGCCGACGACAATCAGGGCGAACTGAATAGCCTATATTGCCGCCCGAGCGTAGAAGCGCCTCTGTAAGCTGCAGCCTCAGCTGAATCATCCCCACCAGTTTGCCGCTGGGATCCATGGCTGCGAACTGCAGGGCGGGCACAAATCCCGACGGCAGATCATCGCCGCGCGCCTGACGAGCCACCTCCGGCAGGCCTGATTGACGAACCTCATCCAGGCTGTGGCAGTCCTCCAGGGGGCCGAGCCCGGCTGCTTCATCCTCAGGTCGAGCACGACAGGACTGCAGATATTCCCAGATCGCTTCGGCATTTACCGCCCCCGGGTGATCCATCCTCACCAGACGGATTCCCATAGTTCCCCTCCTCTGTCGAGTACTTGGCCGCCCCTTTGTGCTTTGTGCTTCAGCTTACTTAAACAGCATCCAACGGAACTGAAGATCCATCGTTCTTTCTGCTTTTTTCCTTCCAGTGCCTGGAACGGCTGGTCATGAATCGTCAGTCAGACATTCCGGCCTTAAACCATGTGATGACGATTTGTGTACGGTCTCGCAGGCCGGTCTTGTCGAGTATGCGACTTACGTAACGCCGGACAGAAGTAATTTCGAGAGTGAGGCGCTGGGCTATTTCCTGGTTGGAGAGCCCTTGAGCGATGAGCCCGGCTATCTCGTGCTCCCTGGGGGTCAACTTATCCAGCTGCTGCCTGGCCTGCGGATCACTGACCTTATGCCGGGCATAGGCTCTGTCGCGGTTGATGAGCTCCGCTGTAATGCGGGGGGTGAGCACTGCGTCCCCATCGGCCACTGCGTGAATGGCTCGGTGCAGGTCTCTGGTGGATACGTCCTTGAGCAGAAAGCCGTAGGCGCCTGCGTGCAGACCGGTGAAGGCGTAATCGTCTTCGTCATAGGTGGTCAGGATCAGCGTGCGAATGTCGGGGAACTCCTTGGCAATGACCGCAGTGGCACTGATGCCGTCCATCACCGGCATGCGAACGTCCATCAGGATCACCCGAGGCAACGGCTGGGCGGCTGCTTTCATCTCTCGAAGCATGGTCACTGCCTCCTGACCGTTGGAGGCTTGTCTGACGACCTGTAAATCGTGGTCGGCCTCGATCATGCGCACCAACCCCTTGCGGAGGAGCGCAAGGTCGTCGACCAGCATCAGGTCAATCATGGGCATTGCCCTCTTTCTCGCTGGTGCCAGGCAGGACGGCTTCTACAGTCCATCCCCCGTTCTCGCTCGGCCCGCAACTCAGACTCCCTCCCATCAGTCGGCATTGCTCGCCAATCTGCTTTAGGCCCACTCCTGGATGGTCATGAATGTCCGGTTGCTGATCGCCCAAGACTTGCCCATGCTCATTCCCGTGCCCATCATCGTGAATGCTGATACGGATGGTGCCGCCCTGCTCATAGTCGCGGGAGATGACGATGGTGCTCGGGTCTGAAGCGTGCCGGAGCGTGTTGGTGATTGCCTCCCTGCTGATGATGAAGCAAAGGTTGTCCTGTCTGGGATCGTGCCGCTGATGCCCTGTTTCGGTAGACACGACAGCCAGACCAGCCGAGCGGGCATGGGCGATTACGGTGTCGAGTTCGTCGAGCGTGTGCAGCCTGGAACCATAGCTGTGCCCATCATCATCGGACCCTTCCGGTAGCGCCTCATGCTCTTGGACAAGGGTACGGACGGCTTGTCGGGTGTCGGCCAACCCATCCCTGGCCACCTGATTGATGTCCTTAAGCACCTCATGCAGCTCCTCGGTCTCAACCGAGTCAGCGAATCCCTGGGTCAGGGCGATAATCGTGGTGAGGTCATGGCCCACGCT